>JAYEPI010000090.1:0-2661 GCA_034723835.1 Candidatus Omnitrophota bacterium
TGAAATTAAAAGAGCTTTCAAATACTTGTTTAAATCGGGATTATCGGTTAGCAGCGCCTTAAAAAAGATAGAGAAAGAGCTTCCTTTTAATTCAGAACTTTCCTATCTTGTTAATTTTATCAAAAACTCAAAAAGAGGAATTAGCAACTAGTGGATACCATAGGTCTTATCGCCGGTAATGGAAGATTTCCAATTATATTTGCCCGGCAGTCTCAAAAGCAGGGTAGAAAAATAGTGGCTGTTGCCATAAGAGAAGAAGCATCTCCGGAACTAGCCGGTTATGTAGATAAAATATTCTGGATAGGTGTAGGAGAATTAAAAGGGCTATTTGATATACTGGTTAAGGAGGAAGTAAAAGAGGTAGTAATGGCGGGTCAAATTAAAATGGCTCGTCTGTTTAAAGGCAAGGCAAAACCGGATAAAGAGCTTAGTTATATGTTAAAAACCATTGGGACCAGACAGCCATATATTATATTTCGGGAAATATCTAACAGGCTGAAAAAATTAGGGATTAAGTTATTGAAATCCACTACTTATTTGTCGGATTTACTTCCTGAGAGAGGAATTATAACTGTTGCTAAACCTACTTCTTCTCAATTGGCTGACATAAAATTTGGAAGAAAGATTGGTAAAAGAATAGCTCACCTGAAGATAGGCCAAACAGTGGTGGTAAAAGATAAGGTAGCGTTGGCTATTGAAGGTGTAGAAGGAACCGATGAAGCTATAAAAAGAGGAGGACAACTAGGCAGCCAGGAAACAGTAATAGTAAAAGTAAGCAGCCCCAGGCAGGATATGAGATTTGATGTGCCGGTAATTGGACCTAATACCATAGAGACCATGCAGATGGTAAAGGCAAAGTGTCTTGCCATTGAGGCAAAAAGAACACTATTGATAGATAAAAAAGAGCTTATAGATTTGGCAAATAATTCAGGGATATCCATTGTAGCTTTCTAAAATAAACATGATACACAGATGAACACAGATGATGCCGAATGAAGTTTTTGTTCGGAGAGTTTCTTCGGCACCCCGAAGAGACTCTCCTTGAACCTCTACATTCGGAGAAAGATACAGATGGGCAGAGATATTTTAAAAACATCTGTGCTAAGCTATGATTTTTTAAAGTTGCATTTTAAGGTGCAATCCGTGCTAATCTGTGTATAGAGAGTGAGGAACTATGGCGAAGGATAAAAAAGAGGTAATTAAACTGATTAAAGAACTAAAGGTTAAATTTATTCGTTTGTGGTTTACAGACGTATTAGGTTTTTTAAAATGTCTTACCATTACCCGTTCGGAACTTGAGAAAGCCCTGGAAGAAGGAATGGGATTTGATGGCTCTTCGATTGAAGGATTTGCCAGGATTCAGGAGTCAGATATGGTTGCTCTTCCTGATCCGTCAACATTTCAAATCTTGCCCTGGTACCCTAAAGAAGAAAAGGTAGCGCGTATGTTTTGCGATATCATAGAGCCAAGAAGCGGCAGGCCATTTCCGGGAGATCCCCGGTATGTTCTTAAAAAGATTGTGACCAAGGCTAGAAAAAAAGGGTATATTTATCATGTAGGTCCGGAGCTTGAATTTTTCTATTTTCGTAATAATAAAGGCACCGAGATATTGGATGCCGCGGGTTACTTTGATTTGACCCCCTTGGATATGCCGAGCAATATGAGGAAACAGACCATTACAGCCTTAGAATCTATGGGTGTTCAGGTCGAATATACCCACCATGAGGTAGCCCCCTCTCAACATGAAATAGACTTAAGACACAAAGACGCATTAACCATGGCTGATAATGTGATGACCTATCGGGTTGTGGTTAAGGAAATTGCCCAGAGGAACGGGGCTTATGCTACCTTTATGCCCAAGCCTATTCAGACGGAAAATGGCAGTGGTATGCATATTCATCAGTCTTTGATGTCTGTAAAAACGGGTAAAAACGCCTTTTTTGACAAAAAAAATAAATACCATCTTTCTAAAATTGCTCGCTGCTTTATAGCCGGTCAGCTCAAACATGCCCGGGAGATCACGTCGGTAATCAACCAATGGGTTAATTCCTATAAGAGGCTTATTCCCGGTTTTGAAGCGCCGGTATATATTAGCTGGGCCCAGATGAATAGGTCCGCCTTAATAAGGGTCCCTGTTTATAAACCGGGTAATGAGATGGCTACCCGGGCCGAGATACGTTCTCCTGACCCGGCCTGTAATCCCTATCTTGCTTTTGCTGCTCTTCTGGCTGCCGGCTTGGAAGGGATAGAAAGGAATTATATTCTTCCTCCCCCGGTTCCCCATAATTTATATGAGATGTCGGAAGAGAAAAGGGCTAAATTAGGTATCAAATCCCTGCCGGAGGACTTATTAGATGCCATAAGGATAACTGAGAAAAGTGAGTTTCTAAAGCGCGCCCTGGGCGATGAAGTCTTTAGCTTTTTTATCCGCAACCGTAAAGAAGAATGGGACAAATATAAATCCCAGGTGACAGAGTACGAATTGAAGCGCTACCTTCCGATACTCTAATTTTTTCCAGATAAATTGCCAGCAGAAAGACGCTCCAGCCTGCAAATTTTCCTTCTCGGAAACAACAGCTTAAACTTATCCACAACCGTAGGGCATACTTAAGCCCACCCTACACCTGTGGATAACTTTTTAGTTTTATCTATCGAGGCCAG
>JAYEPI010000091.1:0-3046 GCA_034723835.1 Candidatus Omnitrophota bacterium
TTCATATTTATTTTAATTGATAAAACATCATGCCTTTGGCAGGGTAAAGCTGAAGGTAGTGCCTTTCCCTAATTCACTTTTTACCCAAATTTTACCCTTATGGGCTTCGATAATCCGGCTAACCAGTGACAGGCCAAGGCCGCTCCCTTTCTTTTTTAAGTTTATCGGGTTATCTGTCCGATAAAACTCATCAAAAACCTTTGGTAAATCGCCAGGGATAATACCTATCCCGGTATCAACTACATCGATTTGAATATAATTATCTTTATCATGCACGATGACAGTTATCTTACCATCATCAGGGATAAATTTAACCGCATTACCCAAAAGATTAATCAGGACCCGTTCCAACTGGCCTTTATCACCCCGGACATACTTAACATCAGGCGGAATCACGACCTTTAATTTTATACCTTTTTCCTGAAGCTGAAGATCTAAAATGTCAATAACCCCGTTAATCATATTCTTAATCTCAAGTTGTTTTATCTCCATACTAACCCTGCCGGATTCTATTCTTGAGATATCCAGCAATCCGTTGATTAAATCAGTCAGGTTGTTAGAATACTTATCAATCTTGGCCAGCCTTTCTTTCTGGTGAGAGTTAAGTTTACCTAACTTCTCGTTCATAACAATAGAGGCATAACCCTTGATAGAAGTAAGGGGTGTGCGAAGTTCGTGCGAAACCGCAGAAACAAAGTCGGATTTCATCTTGTTTAACTTTTTTAATTCTTCATTAGCCCGCGCTAACTCTCTTGTCCTTTGCTTTACCCTGGTCTCCAGTTCCTGGTGCGACTTCCATATTTTTCTATAAAGCCTTGTATTTTCAACAGCTACCGCTATTTGGCTGGCCAGGATAGACAATACCTCCATGTCCCCTTCAGTAAGTTTTGCATAGGGAAGGCTGTTTCCTGCAAGGATAAACCCAATAGCAGCTTCTTTAATTACTATTGGAGTTATAAGATATGAAGAAACCTCGAATATCGTCGCCAAATAACTTTCCTGGGGTGTTAGTTCCTGAGAGGCGCTAACTAATTTGGCTTCATTCTCTTTAAGTATCTGGTCAACTATACCTTTTTCGATTATCTTAGCCTTAATATCCTTGAGCTTTTCCGGCTTGTAGCCAGCCTCTGCCTTGCAGAATATCTCTTTTGAATCCTCTTTGATAACAAATATGACACCCTTTTCAAAGCCCAACTTAAAAATTAAAGGACCGGTAATGAAACTAAATAATTCATCTTCATTAAAGGTTACACTAATAGTATTACCTAATTCATGCAGTGTATAAAGGCCTTCGATCTTTCTGTCCAGTTCCTCTTTAGTCTTGGTCAATTCTAAGTCGGTCTTAATAATTATCTTGGCCTGCCCATCCAGTTCATTATAAGCAGATTTTAATTTAGCCAATTCGGCTTCTGCATCTTCCCTTTTAGTTCTTTCTCCTTCGGCCATTGCTGTTAAATAACAGGCAATTATAATCAGGATAAGGGCTCCTATTAATCTTATTTCGATTTCGAAAAATAATGCTATGGAAATCGATATTGCCATCGCCAAAAAAATTATTGCCTTAACCCTAACCGGTAATGGCTCTTTCATTTTTCTCTCCGATTGCGATAATAACTATTGATTCATTATGAAAATACGATTGCCCAATATTCTCTTCTGCCCTTAACGGGGCCTGTTCTCCGTAGGTATAAAAACCTATCAACGGAACCTCCTGGCCCAATATAGCTTTAATAGCTTCTATTTCCAGGCAACTGCGCCTGCCTAACAGCCTTTTGCGGGAAATAGAATCAAAAAGAATCGCAAATTCAATCTTAGACCCTTTCATATTGTTGAGGGCTTGACTTGCGGCATTTTTAGCTGCTGAAATTATCGATTGGTCGCTGCCCATCATAAGCCTGACCTCTGAGCCTTCCGGCACCTCTCCGGCACAAATTAAAGCTCCCTGCCTATCCACTTTGAAGGCGTTTCTGAGTAAATACTCATCTTCACCGGGAACAGTCATTCCCAATGGATACATTGTTGTCATCCGGGGTAATGGCTCTTCGCTCAGGCTTTCTACCGCTTCATCAAAATATTCCTCATAGATCTTAATAGCAGGTTTGCTATCAATTTCTTTGATAACGTTAGCCCGGGCCCGGGTAACCCTTCTCAATTTACCTATCGGATACCAACCGTGCCTGGCTCCAATGCCCACGCTTATATCTTCTCCGCTAAATAATACCGCCGGCACTGCATCGCCAAGAACCTGGTTATTATAATATTGGGCGGTTTCCCGGAATAAAAAGTCATCTCCGGCCGAACCACCGACGATAGGAAAACTGGTACCCAGCATTTCCTGGGCCCCTCTGATAATATCTACTCCATTCCCCCTTAAACCATCAGGCATTATCATAAAAAGGTGCCTATCTTCTTTTGCCGAACGAACAACCTGTTTCGCTGCCTCCTGACCGGCCAGCCGCGCATCTTTGCTAATACCTTTTCCTATTCCAACAGTACATTTCAAGGTATCACTTTTTATAGTTAAAACCGCCACCGATCTTTTATCCGGCCCGGCAGCAGTTATCTCTCCTGCATCACTGCAGCCAACTAAAAGAGAATCATTCACCACAGACCTGACTCCTTTTAGCATCTGTTGTTGATCAAATACAATCGAAGAAAAGACAAGGGTTAAGTCAGGCTGCGTCAATCCTGTCTTTTCCCGGGCTTGACCAGCCGCATCACTGCCTGCCCGAAAAGCATCTAATCCTTTACTGATTCCAACGCCAACCTTAATCGACACATCTATCTCCCTTTAAATTGTTAAATTGATAAATTCAGATTGTGTCACAATATAGGGGCTTGATTTACTTGTGCCCGTAAGGGTATCAAGCCCTCTATAAAGGGTTCGATACCCTTACGGGCACAAGTAAATCGAACCCCTACAATATGTTGTATATGATTATCCGAAAAATGAATTACGACACAGTCTGCGTTTAACAGTTTAACAATTCAGCAATATAATCTCTTTCTGATTATATATTCCCGAACCGGCTCAGGTACCAGATAA
>JAYEPI010000091.1:3056-10411 GCA_034723835.1 Candidatus Omnitrophota bacterium
TATTGGATTTTAATTTTTTACGGATACCGGAAGAAGAAATGTCAATAGACGCTGTCTTTATTAGTTTTGCTCCCTCAGGAACCTTCTCAACGGGATAACCCGGCCTGACCGCTATAATAAAGCCGGCTAACTTAAAAATTTCTTCTTTCTGTTTCCAGAAAGATAATTCATTCAGGCAATCAGAGCCGGCTATAAAAAAAAACTTCTGAGTAGGTTTTAGTTTTTTTCTAATTTGCCTTAACGTATCCACTGTATATGACTTACCCTTACGGATAATTTCCAGCCTGGATGCTTCAAAAAGGGAATTGGACCGGGTAACTAGCTCTACCATATGGTAACGCTGCCGGGCTGTTATTTTATTCTTAATCTCTTTATGCGGAGGAAGATAATCCGGAATAAATATTATCTTAGACAGCCTTAACTGCTCAACAGCCTGTTCGGCTAACACTAAATGACCAATATGAATGGGATTAAACGTTCCTCCTAAAATACCTATGCGCATAATAAACTTCCCTACTTTCTTATCTGCCCGTTTCCCAGTATTATATACTTATAAGAAGTTAATTCTTCTAAGCCCATCGGTCCGCGCGCATGAATCTTATCGGTTGATATTCCTATTTCTGAGCCCATTCCAAATTCTCTGCCATCGGTAAACCGGGTAGAGGCGTTAACATAAACAGCCGCGCTATCAACCTGTTTTAAGAAAGCAAAAGCGGTTTTTGAATCAGCAGTTATAATAGCATCGGAATGGCCTGAACCAAATTCAGCAATATGCCCTATGGCCTCATCTAAAGAAGAAACCACCTTAACTGCCAATATTAAAGCAAGATATTCCCGAAACCAATCTTTTTTAACAGCTTTTTTTGCCTTCTTGACAATATTTCTGGTTATTTTACATCCCCTGATCTCAACACCCGCATCCTGAAACTTCCCGGCCATAAAAGGCAAAAATTTATCAGCAACTGCCTTATGAACCAGCAATGTTTCCATTGCATTACATACCCCGGGGCGCTGACATTTGGCATTAAAGCATATGCGCTCAGCCATATCTAAATCTGCATATTTATCCACATAGATATGGCAGACACCTTTATAATGTTTAATCACCGGAATACGCGAGTTGCGGGTTACTCTCTCGATCAGGTTCTCACCGCCCCGCGGAATAACCAAATTTATATATTGATCCATCTTGAGAAGGCTGTCTACGGTCTGATGAGAGGTGTTTTGAATAAATGAAATACTCCCTTTCGGTAATCCAGCTAAGCGGCAGGCATTGGATAAAACTTTCCAGATAGCGATATTGGAACATATAGCCTCTTTGCCTCCGCGCAGTATCACGCTGTTGCCTGACTTTAAACAAAGAGAACTGCATTCTGAGGTTACATCCGGACGAGATTCATAGATTATCGCAATAACCCCCAAAGGCACCCTTACTTTCCCGATGATTATGCCGTTAGGCCTCCTCCAGATACTGATCATATCTCCCACCGGGTCATTCAGTTCAGCCACCTGTTTTATGGCTTTACTCATCTTTAGAATACGGGAGGAATTAAGCATTAACCGGTCAATAAATGCCGCAGAAAGACGGTTTCTTTTTGCCGACAAAAGATCTTTTTTATTGGCAGACAAGATTGGCCTTGAATTCTTCCTTAATGCCCTGGCCATGGCCAGCAATGCTTTATTTTTAGCGCGGGTCGGCAAATTAGCCAGAACCAACGAGGCCTTTTTTGCCTGCCGGGCTATCTTTAACGTATCTTCTCTTATTGACATCGTTGTCTCATTTTCGTATTGCGTATTGCGTAATGCGTATTGCGTTCCCTGCGGGGAAACTGCGCTTTGCTTCGCACTCGTGTGTATTGCGTGATACGCTTAACGTTTTTACGCAATACGCATCACGCATGACGCAATACGCACTACGCACAACGAATTATTTATAGTATCACTAGATTATCCCGATGGATGACTTCGTCATAATACTTATAACCTAATATTGACTTAATCTCTGAGGTTTTAAATCCTTTAATTTTTGAAAGCTCATCCATTGAATAATTAGTCATTCCCCGGGCAAATAATCGTCCCTGGTCATCTAAAATCCTGATTACATCGCCGGTCTTAAAATTGCCGGTCGCATCCATAATTCCGCTGGCCAGCAAACTTTTTCCTTTCTTAGTCAGGGCCTGCCGGGCGCCGCAGTCAACCCCAATCTCTCCTTTAGATACGGCAGAATAGGCTATCCACCTCTTTCTGGCCGCCATTTTAGCCTTTACCGGTGAAAACATCGTGCCTATATCATCACCGTTGATTATCCTTATCAAAATATTTTTGGTCCTTCCATTAGCGATAATCATTGAAATGCCTGATTTAGTTATTGTTTTTGCCGCCTGGAGCTTCGTCCGCATTCCTCCTACGCCTACTGCGGATGAACCCCGGGCTTTGCTTTCAATTTCAGGAGTAATCTTTTCAATTATACTTAATACCTTATTTTTATTCTTATCGCTCATATAAAGGCCATCAATATTGGACAAGGTAATTAATAAATCGGCATCTACCAGGGCAGCTACCAGGCCCGCCAGGGTATCATTATCTCCAAATTTTATTTCATCCACAGATACTGTATCGTTTTCATTAATAACCGGAAGGGCTTTATATTTAAGCAGGGTAAAAACGGTATTGCGGGCGTTAAGATATCTTTGCCGGTTGTTTAAGTCTTCCGAGGTCAAAAGGATCTGGGCAGTAAGATAACCTTTCAATTTAAAAAAGGAGTCGTAAACCTTCATCAGTTGACCCTGGCCAATGGCTGCGGTAGCCTGTAGGGAAGGAAGTAAAACAGGCCTGGATTTTATATGCAATAATCCCATACCTGCGCCAATAGCGCCTGAACTTACTAAAATAATCTCAAACTTTTGATTGAGCAGTTTGCAGATTTGAAAAGCCAATCGCTTAATCTGGGGCCTATCCAGAAGGTTGTCTTGACCGGTTAAGACAGCAGTCCCCAATTTAATCACTATTCTCTTAGTGTTTGACAGCAACTTTTTTCTAACAGCGGAGTTTTTGTTTATTACCATATAATCATATTCATAAATATTATTCTGTAGATGACGTAACTTGTTCGCACAATACCTGCTTTAACCTATCTATTCCTTCACTGCTCAAAGCCGAGATAGGATAAACCTCTTTTTTTATCCCGGAGGAAAATCTATCCAGATTATCTTTTGAACCCTTTAGGTCCATCTTATTGGCCACAACCATCTGGGGTTTAAGTCTGAGGTTGGAACTATAAAGCTCTAATTCTTTATTTAAAGACAAATAACTTTTCAGGCAATCCCGGGGATTATCGCCGGACATGTCAATTAAATGAATTAATAAGTTGGTTCTCTCGGTATGCCGCAGAAAATTGTAACCCAATCCTTTGCCCTGGTGCGCTCCTTCAATTAAGCCGGGAATATCGCAAATAATTATATCTTTAAATTCTTCTTCGCAATTCAAAGTCCCTACAACCGGCTCCAAAGTAGTAAATGGGTAAGAGGCTATTTTCGGCCTTGCCTTGGAAATCCGCGATATCAAAGTGGACTTTCCGCTATTGGGAAAACCAATTATTCCGACATCAGCTATCAGCTTCAGGTCTAATTGTAAGTTTCTACTTTGCCCAACTTCTCCGGCGCAAGCTATGCGGTGTTTACTATTACCCCTTCCGCCTTTCCCCCCCTTAGCAACCGTTATTTCTTCATCAGGTTCTACTAAATCACGTAAGAGAAAATTTTCTCTTCCAATCTCGCCGACAAGCGTTCCCCGGGGAACCCGGACAATATAAGACCCGGCATTTTTACCCCGCTTATTGTTACTGCTCCCGTGTTTTCCGGATTCGGCTTTAAAATGCTTTCGATATCGAAAATCCAACAATGTCCTCAAATGTTTATCGACCTTGACAATAATATCTCCGCCGTTTCCGCCATCGCCTCCATTGGGTATCTTAACCGTTTTAACCCGGCCACACCTAAAGCTATCACAACCCCTGCCGCCATCACCGGCCTTGACGAATATCTTTACATTGTCAATGAACATCTTGTTCCTTTTTCACACGAATTGACACGAATTTCCTAAAACTTGCTACTATAAATGTACATCCGGTGATCGGGCGATCCGGAATAGGTAATTCGTGTTATTTTAAACTATATTTACGGTTTTCGGCTTTTTGAACTGGACAACGCCATCCCGGAGGGCAAACAGGGTGTCGTCTCTGCCCTTTCCGACATTAACCCCGGGCATAAATTTAGTACCCCGCTGCCTGATGATAATACTGCCGGCAGTTACAAACTGTCCTCCGTAACGCTTTACCCCCAGCCGCTTAGAATGACTATCCCTGCCGTTTCTGGAAGAACCTAATCCTTTTTTATGCGCCATGATATTGCTCCTCTCTGTCTAGTTAAGCTACAAAAGTAAAAATACTTGATAAACACGGATTACCACAAATGCTGATAGGTGATAGCTCATAGCTGATAGGTAAATGACGATATTTAACGTCACCTATCACCTATGACCTATGACCTAACTTCGTGGCCATTCGTGTCAGCAATTTATAGACGTGTTATTTAATCTTTATCTCTTCAACCTCAAGCCTGGTCAGCTCCTGCCGGTGCCCCACCTTTCTTTTTGTTGATTTCTTTGGACGGTATCTAAAGGCAATTACTTTTCTTCCGCGCAGATGAGCCAGGACTTTACAATCCAAAACCGTATTCTTCAATAACGGCCTGCCAATATTAATCTCTTTGCCGTCATGGATTAAAAGAACATCTTTTAGTTGAATGCGGCTTCCTATTTTTTTATCCAACCTTTCAACTTCTACTATATCGCCTTTTTTAACTTTATATTGTTTACTGCCGGTACGGACTATGGCATACATCTCAATCATCCTCCTTTGGAAAATAACGAATAGCGAAAGAATTAAATGTCTAATTGACCTAATTTCTAATTAATATCTAATGCCCAATTAACCAATGACCAAATTTTGTTATTAGCCATTGGGTCATTGGTCATTGGGATTTATTTAGGTCAATTAGAAATTAGAAATTAGAAATTTATTTAATCTCTCTACTCTCTTACTCTTTCTATTTGTGTTATATATTTTACTATTGCATCTTGATCTCTTCAAGATGAAAGTCTTTATTCTCATTAATCGTTATCTTAGTTCTGTATTTCCTTTCCAGATAAACCATAAAGTTTTTATCCTCATTTAAAAGCCTGCTTCTTACCCGGGGATGCGTGATAACAATAACCGTTTTCCCGCGTATATACCGGGAGGATAAGAAAAATCCTCTGATCTGGCGCAATACTTCAATGGCTATGCTGATTATTGATTTAACAGACCCGCTTCCCTGGCAATAAGGACAAGGGTCATAGAGCACATCGGCCAGAGACGGACCTGTTCTCTGCCGGGTCATTTCCACCAGGCCAATTTCTGAGACCGGCAGTACTTCAACCTTTGCCTTATCACGGCTGAGCGCTTCTTTTAAAGTTTCAATCACCTTCTTACGATTTTTACTAAGGTCCATATCAATAAAATCTATTACTATGATGCCTCCTATATTCCTCAAGCGGGCCTGCCGGGCAATTTCAGAGGCAGCCTGACAATTTGTTTTAAATACTGTGTCTTCCAAGCCCTTTTTACCGGTAAACCGCCCGGTGTTTACATCTACAACTACCAGCCCTTCGGTTTGCTCTATTATTATATGGCCGCCGGACTTAAGATACGCCGTCGGTTTAAATATCTTCTTTATTTCCCGTTCTATATTATACTCTTCAAACAACGGGTTAGCGCCCTGATACAATTTTATCTTAGATAAATATGCCGGAGGCAGCAATGACCGGGCAAAACGAAATATCCTCTTATACTCATCCCTATTATCTACCAGCAAATTAGCTACATCCTCGGTAAAAGAGTCTCTGATTATACTCAATACAAGATCCAATTCGCTGTGCACCAACGAAGGCACTTTGGATCTGCGGGATTGAGCGCTTATCTTTTTCCAAAGTTTAATTAAATATTTAACATCCCGGGCAAGTTCTCTTTTGGTTTTTCCCCGGGCAGCGGTGCGAATAATAAAACTCATTCCTTTAGGTAATTTAAGTTCCTGCAGGGTGATTTTTAAACGGTTCCGTTCTGCTTCGCTTTCAATCCTCCGGGAAACACCAATATGCTCTTCGCCGGGCACCAATACCATATTTCTGGATGGCAGGCTAATCCGGGTAGTCAGCCTTACGCCTTTGGTGCCGATTGGTTCCTTAATAACCTGTACTAAAATTTCCTGGCCTTTATGAACTACATCTTTAATATTTAAATCTTTTTTCGGGGCAGCCTGACCAGCCTCTTTATACTCCTCCGGAAGGCTTACGGCATCCGCAATATATAAAAATCCGTCTTTTTTTAAACCCAGATCAACAAAGGCGGCTTCGATCCCGGGAATTATTGTCTTGACCTTACCCTTATAAATATTACCAAAGATACCCCGGGAGCTGTCTCTTTCGATATAAAATTCCTCTAATCTTTTATCTTCCAAGAGCGCTACTCTTTTTTCTTTGTTGTCAATGTTTATTAGAATTTCTTTAAGCATTATACCCTTAAATATTAATATTACGTCGTGCGTATTGCGTCGTGCGTAATGCGTAAAAAACCCGGTTTTTTGGTTACGCAAGGTTTCTTAAGGTTGTTTAAACTTACGTGAAAACTACTTTAAGAAACCTCAAATAATCCTGCTTTTTTAAGCGCACTACGCACAACGCAATACGAACTTAGCGTAAATTAGCGTTATTTTGTGGTCAATTTATTCCTCTACGATATCTTTTATCTCTGCTATCTGCTGCTTAATTTCTTTAAGCTCTTTTAATATCGCTATATTTTCACGGTGAAGGGTGCGTGTTGTGTTCTGAAGCAATCTTGCGCTTATATGCGCCATGTCTCCCTGATAAGAACCCAAATCGTTAGCGACATTAAAATCCTCTTCAAACCCTGCTCGAACTGCCGTACTTTTAGCGCTAATAACAATGCTGAACAACAACACAATCAGCAGTATTAACCAAAACCTGTTCATTTCAAACTCCTCCTTTTACTAAATTGTTAAACTGTTAAACTGCTAAATTGTTATGCCGGGAAATTGTCTTTTAGCCTTTAAGGCAAAAAAATTTTTCCTACTAATCTATGCTAAAATATTTCTTTCAGGACTTTTTAATATAGCAATGTAACCATTCAGCAGTTTAACAATTTAACGGTTTTAGCCTGTTTATTTTTTCTCAGGAATGCCTTAAGGCAAAGAAAAGTTCTCTGAAGTCTCAGTTTTAGTTTCCTGGACCATATTGCCTGA
>JAYEPI010000092.1:0-2568 GCA_034723835.1 Candidatus Omnitrophota bacterium
ACCCGGAATTAAAAGGAGAATTGAAAATTCCCGGATATTCTTCGTATCTGCATCCTATTAACAAAGACAGGATTTTAGGAATGGGCAAAGAGGGCTCAAAAGTAAAGGTTTCTTTGTTTGATGTTGAACTGGCAAGCAACCCAAAAGAAGCGGATAAATATATTTTAGACGAATACTGGTCAGATGTTCTTAACACGCATCACGCGTTTCTCTTGGACGCCAAGCACAAGATATTCTTTTTGCCGGGTCATAAGGGAGGATATATTTTTTCCTACGAGAAAAATAGACACTACACCCGCTTCTATTGGATTGGATTACGAAGATATCTATTTTCAGACCAGCGATAGCTGCAGGTTGAACGCCTGGTTTATACCTGCCAGCCGGTCAAGGGCTACAATTTTATTCTGCCATGGCAATGCCGGCAATATTAGCCATCGCCTGGAGATAATCAGGCTGTTTAACCGCTTGAACCTCAATACATTCATATTTGATTACCGGGGATACGGTAAAAGCAAAGGTTGGGTTTCAGAAAATGGAACATATCTGGATGCCCAGGCAGCATACGATTATTTAGTTTCCCGGGATGATGTAACAGGCGATAAAATTATTATTTATGGAAAGTCATTAGGCGCAGCAATTGCTATTGATTTAGCCGCTAAAACCAAACCCTGCGCCTTGATTTCAGAAAGCGCATTTGGTTCTGTTTTAGAAATTGGCAGGGTGTTCTATGCCCATCTTCCCTTGAAGCTCATGCTTACGATGAGATATGATAACATTTCTAAAATTAGGGGACTTGATATGCCTAAGCTAATAATCCATAGCATTGATGATGAAATTGTGCCGTTCGAACAAGGGCGAAGATTATTCAATGAAGCCGGTGAACCTAAAGAGTTTTATCAGATGTGCGGCGGGCATAATGATGCGTTTTTAATGGCTAAACAGGAGTTTAAAGAAAAAATTGATCAGTTTCTTCGTGCTTACGGAATAAGATAATACGTTACAAAATAATATTTATATTGATTACAGTGATTTAAAATAAGATTACAGAGGTTTTCTAGAAGAAATAATTTCTGTAATTTTTCTGTAATCTCTCTGATGATGTTTTATTTAGCTGAGAGGACAAGATAAGATGCGAAAGAAAAGACGACAGGGGATTATTTTTGGGTCTATTTTTTTAGCAGTGATGGTTACGGCAGGAGTTCCGGCGGTTACAGCAGGTGTGGGAGGGAACAGGAAAATGGAAAAAGATGTGATAAAGCTTCCTGTGGTCAAGCCGATTGGAAAGATGAGTATTGAACAGGCTATTTCTAACAGACGGTCACGAAGGAAGTTTAAAGATAAGCCATTAAAACAGAGGGATCTTTCCCATATCCTTTGGGCCGCCCAGGGCATTACCGCTGAAAGCGGGTTTCGTGTAACCCCTTCGGCAGGTGCTACATTTCCGCTTACACTCTATGTGGTTATTGGCAGGGTAGATGATATTTTGCCGGGCGTATATCGTTATAGGCCTGAAGGTCACTGCTTAAAGGCTATGTCCGATAAGGACCTGCGAAGCAAACTCGCCTTAAGGGCGCTTGGACAGGATATGATAGCCAAGGCGCCGGTGAGCATTGTAATAGCTGCAGACTATAAACGCACCACTGACCGGTATGGGAAAAGAGGCATTCGCTACGTAGATATGGAGGCAGGACATGCTAGTCAGAATATCTATCTTGAGTGTGAAAGCTTAGGCCTGGGAACCTGCGCAGTCGGCGCTTTTGCTGACAGGATTGTTAAAGAACTTTTGGGTATAACAGAAGACCCTCTCTATATCATGCCTATTGGATTTCCGCAGTAGAATTGTCTTATGCAAATCAGGGATGAGTTTATCTATGGCCAGGCGTTAGATCGCGGTATTACTTTATCCGTTGTGCTGGCAGGTGGTTATGCCTGGCGGCTTGAGGATACCGTTGAGATACATTTTAATACTGTGGCAGGCGCAGTAAAGATGTTTGGCGGATAGATAATCAAATCATTTTTGAAAGAAACCTCATCAGGTCAAAACCCTTTTCATAAGCCGGAAAAGAATGGGCTTCCAGGACATAGATTTTTTTAAAACCCTTTGAAAACAGAATATCTATGCCCGCATAGCTTAACCCGAGGACGCGGGCGGTTTTTCTAGCCAGAGATAACATTAAGAGTATTTTATTTTCAGGGATGCATTTATAAAAGTCGTTTTTTTTCTCGATCCTTCCGCCTTGCGACCAGTTGGTGACTATGGAATCTTTTTTCATAGACTTTGCGTAAAAATAGGTCACCTTGCCGTATATAATATAAACCCGAAAATCAAATCTCCTTTCTTTATGGACTGTAGGTTCTATCGCCTCTTCACAAATTACGTTTTTCAGGAGAAGTTTATTTAAAAACTGTTTTTCATTATTGACACGCGAAAATTTCCAGTTATAGTCATAAGGACGGCTGGTAATTTGGTTTTTCCTGAATAAAAAGTTTGTTAAAATCCCTTGTTTAGATACATGGGTTATCCCTTTGCCCATGGATCCAAATCTCGGTTTGAGATACAGGGATTTG
>JAYEPI010000093.1:0-2564 GCA_034723835.1 Candidatus Omnitrophota bacterium
CTGCATTATATTTTTGTCCATTTGAATTTATCCTCCCAGAAAAAGAAAATTATCATCTTCGGGTATATTTTTGCTTTTATTTCCCTGGCATTCAATTTTACTCCTCTTTTTGTCAAAAGCGTTGGCCCGAAAATGTGGTTTAAATATTGGCCTGATGCGGGTGTGGTTTATTACCCATTTTTAGTTATATGGTTTTGGTTCGTTCTTTATGGGGTGTATATTGTTGCTAAATCGTTAGGCAATTCGACGGGTATTACCCGAAATCAACTAAGATATATCTTGATAGCAACTATAGTAGGTTGGAGTGGGGGTGCAACTAACTATCCACTTTGGTTTAATATAAAATTCCCCCCTATCGGGAATATATTAGTTTCATTTTATATAGTAACGGTTACCTACGCTATTATCAAATACCGCCTTATGGACGTCAACGTTTTTATTGGCAAAGGATTTGTTTATGGCAGTTTATTGGCGATAATCGCCGGCAGTTATTTTGGGCTTATGCTCGGGGCTGATAAAGTCTTTTCCGGATTTTCCGGCTATAACGCGGCTATTTCTCATTTCCTGATATTTCTCCTGGTGATCACAGTTTTGATATTTATCTTACCCAAGATGCGGACTAAAACAGAAAGAGTGATAGAAAAGGCAATATTTAAAGATAGATATGCCTACCGGGGCACACTGAAGGAATTCAATAAACACATGGGTTTTATTCTCAGCGAAGATAAGCTGTTAAGCCAGACCATAGAAACCCTAAGCCGGGCAATGGGTATTTCCCGGGCATTGATTCTGTTATATGATGAGGTATCCGGCAATTATATCGTCTCTGCCTCAGTCGGCCTGGAAAATAGAAAGCAGGAAGGATTGCATCTATCTGCCGGAAGCTCTTTGGTCAACTGGCTGAGCAAAGATAAAAAGACTTTTTTAAAAGAAGAAGTAAGAATGCTCCTTCCCTCAAACCAGACAAAATTGGCCAAGACCATAGAGAAAGAACTAAAAAAAATAGACTTGGAAATTTATATACCCTTGACTTTAGAAAACTCACTTTTAGGCATTATGGCTTTAGGAGAAAAGGGTTCCGGTGAAGTCTTTTCTCAGCAAGATATAGATATCCTTGAACCGATTGCTCATCAATTGGCCTTGTGTGTAAGCTATAAGAGATTGGAATCCCAGGTTGTCCACACAGATAAATTAACCTCTTTAGGCACGCTGGCGGCCGGCATGGCCCATGAGATAAGAAACCCCTTATCGTCCATCCAGATTTTTGCCCAGCTTTTACCCGAGAAATATAATGATAAAGACTTCAGAGACAATTTTAGTAAAATCGTAACTGACGACACCGGAAGAATCAGCAAGATAATTGATTCTATCATGGCCCTGGCTAAATCCGGGCCGGCATCCTTTTCCCAATATCAAATTTCCGAGATAATTGACGAGGCCTTAGTTTTGCTTAGCGCAGAATTAAAGGAACACGGGATAGGGATTGTTAAAAAATACAAAAACCGCGTTCTTCAAATCAAAGGAGATAAAGAAGAGCTAAAACAGGTTTTTTTAAATCTATTATTGAACGCTGTTCAGTCAATGGCTGATAAGAAAGACGGCCGGATAATAATATCCACCAGTAATGACAAGGATTTCATAAGGGTAGAAATCGTTGACAATGGGCCGGGGATAGAACAGAGGATTTTGAACAGATTATTCGACCCGTTTTTTACCACTAAACATAAAGGAACAGGGCTGGGCCTGGCTATCAGCCGGCGGATTATCGAGGAACATAAAGGAGCAATCAAGGTAAAGTCTAAATTAGGCAAAGGAAGTGTGTTCTGGGTGGATTTGCCGGCTGCTAAAAGGGAGAAAATAGGCAGGTTAAACGGGGTTTAAGTTAAATGAAAGAAATTCTGGTAGTCGATGATGAAATAGGAGTTCGTGAGGCCTTTCGCACTATCTTGAAGGATGACTACCATGTCTTGATTGCTGAGAACGGAGAACAGGCTATTGAGTTATTGAAGGTAAATAAAAATATCCGGTTGGTTATTTTAGATATTATTTTACCGGGGATAAGCGGGATCGAGGTCTTGAAACAAATAAAAAAAATTAACCTTGGATTGCCGACAATGATAGTTACCGCTACCCGTAATGAACAATCCCTTACCGAGGCGATGCAATTAGGGGCAGTTAGTTACATAACCAAGCCGTTTGGAGCTAAACAAGTAAAAGAAATTATTCAGAATACGGTTAATTAAAGATTGAAGGTGATTTTGCGGTATGCGTAATATGCTTAATGTGTCTAAAAAAAACCAAGGTCATATTTTGATTGTTGATGACGAGCCGGGGATTCGGGAGTCTCTGCGTATGTCTCTGAGGGACAAGTATGAAGTATTGCTTGCCAAGGATGGATGCCAGACCTTAAAAATCATAAAAAAAACCAGAAATATCTGTTTGATATTATTGGACATAAATTTACCGGATATGAGTGGACTGGAAGTGTTAAAACAAATAAAAGAAAGCAAACCGGAAACCCCGATAGTTATTATGACGGGAGTAGGCACTCATCAGATAGTTAT
>JAYEPI010000094.1:0-2510 GCA_034723835.1 Candidatus Omnitrophota bacterium
TCTCTTTAATAACTCTTTTTTGGGCATTGGTCAATTTAAACGGAAGCAGCTTCTCAAATGAATCAACAAGTTTTTTCTTTACCTTATGTTCTATGCCGGCAGAAATTTCTTTTATGCGGTACTTACGAACAGCCAAAGCCAGCTGCAGCATAAAGAATTCCTCAAACACCAATCTTTCCCGCGCCCTATTATAATGGTTAAAATCTGAGGGAAAATGAATATTTCTAATAGAATTCTGTATATCAATAAGCCCGTACCGGCGCTTTATATCCAAAGACAGGACATCCTTCAGGTATTGGGTGTATTTATCCAGGGTATTCTTTACAATTATACGCATAGCTCTTTGATTCAGGGCCTGGGTAAGCGGATAAATGGGAACAATCCTGCCGGTATGAATGGTATCCTGCCGGCCGGAGGATAATATCTCGTAATCCGGGGTAAGCAATTCCAGCCGGTTATAATATTCAACCTTTCCGCTAAGTATCAATTCATCGCCTTTCTTAAACCGCTTTTCCAGGTAAGGCTGGTTAAACCAGGTAGCATAAATAACCCCGGAATTATCCCCAACTGCTAATTGGAAAATAACCATATTTTTTCTGGTTTTTCTCTTTCCCAGGGCCAAAACTTTACCCTTGACCGTTTCAAAGTTTCCGGCCTGGAGCATAGAAATTGGTTTTAACTCACTGCGGTCTTCATACCGGCGGGGAAAATAATAAACAATATCCGATATGTTAAAAATTCCCAGGCGGTTAAGTATTTTAACCCTTTTTGGCCCAACGCCTTTGACAAACCTGGCTGAATTCTCAACCGGAGAAAATTTTAGTTGCATAATTCCTTACCTTGTGATAGTATTGGTAAACGCGTAACTCGGCGAAAGAAATAATTCTAAGTTATGTCTTCAGTTAAGGAGATTTAATCATGTCAAAAATTTGTGCGATTTGCGGAAAAGGTCCCCAAACCGGTAACACTATTGCCCGCCGGGGATTAGCCAAGAAAAAAGGAGGAGCGGGAAGAAGAATTACCGGGATAACAAAACGAAGATTTTTTCCCAACCTTCAGAAAGTAAAAGCTATTATTCAAGGTACTCCTAAAACCATTATGGCCTGCACCCGCTGCATCAAAGCCGGTAAGGTAATAAAAGTAAAATAACTACTTTTTATCCTGATCCCGCCCTTTTGTAACTCAATAGGTTGTTATTGCCCGGCTTGTCCGGACAATCCAGTTTCCTAACTTAATTCTTCATTTAATCTTATATCTTTAATCTCGAGGTGGAGTTCCTTTTTTCCCTGCCAAACGCGGATATGGGGAGAATATACCGCGGAAAAAATTCTGTTTTTCCAATTCAATGAACGAAGACCGGCCTTACCATACCAAATGGCCGGATAAACAGAGTCCTTATTGCTAATCCACATTTTTAAGTGTTTCCGGCCAACAACTTCCGGCGGGTTTTTCAGCATTAGGCCGCGGGATGAAAATACCGGGTAGCGGTTTTGCGGGCCGAATGGCCGAAGCCTTTTTATCTCTTCCAAAAGCCCCAGGGAAAGTTCCTCTAAAAATATCTCGCTTTCAATCTCCAATTTAGGTATCAAGTCCCGGGCCTTGAGCTCTTCAGAAGCTACCAGATTAGCCATCTGTCGAAAATCACTCAAGTTATCCACCGTTATGGTCAAACCCACTGCTCCTTTATGCCCTCCAAAACGCTCCAAGAAACATCCGCATTTTTTAACAGCATTAAATAAATGAAAATCCCTTATCGACCTGCCCGAACCTTTACCCATGCCTTCTTTGAGGGAAATAATTATTGTCGGACGATAATATCTCTCGGCAATCTTTGAGGCAACAACGCCTATTATTCCGGAATGCCAATTTTCATCCCAAAGTATTATTGCTTTATGAAACTTAAAATTAACCTCCTTACCTTTTTCTATTTTTTCGATAGTCTCTTTTACTATTTTTTGTTGTATTTTTTGCCTTTCTTTATTCTTCTTATCAAGAATCCCGGCTAACTTCTCGGCCTCTGCATCCCGGGAGGTTAAGAGAAGGTCTAACGCTAAATTTGCCGAATCTATCCGTCCGGCAGCATTAATACGGGGAGCAAGAATAAAACTAACATGCCGGTCAACCAGTTCCTTGTTATCCAAACCAGACACCTTAATCAATGCCCTTATACCCGGCAATTTACTGTTGGCAAGGAGAGTTAATCCCCTTTTAACAATCAGCCTGTTTTCGCCGGTCATCGCAACAACGTCAGCTACAGTACCCAAAGCAACCAGGCCTAAGTAACTTATAGCTTCCTGCCGGCTAACCAATGCCCAGATCGTCTTAAATACCAATCCCACAGCGGCAAGGTCTTTATAGGGATATTTCGAATCACTTCTTTTGGGGTTAATTACTGCCAGGGCCTTCGGAATCACATCATCGAGAGGCTGATGATGGTCTATAATTATAGTGTCAATCCCTAAAAACGCGGCATCGTTTACCTCAATTAAATTAGTGGTTCCGCAATCTAC
>JAYEPI010000095.1:0-2454 GCA_034723835.1 Candidatus Omnitrophota bacterium
TTTTAGAATAAAAAAAAGATACCGCGCGGGTCTCCGGGTAGTAGCTACCGGCGGCGGAGCAAAGATTATCGGGCCTTACTGTAAAAACATAGATCGGATCAATCCCGTTCTTACCTTACAGGGCCTGAAAATTATCTATGAAACCGGTTTAAAAATAGATAAAAATAAAAGAAATATTAAGAAAAGAAGAGATAATAAAAGAAAATAGCCGATATTATCCGCTGATAGCCTTATTTGAGCCTTGATTTCTTTGGCTTAATGTTATATATTTTAGCACTCATCGAGTTAGAGTGCTAAAATAAAATGTGGTTACACGGATTGCAAAACAGATTAGACAGATAGACGTTAAAAAATTGTGTTTTTTAATCTACGTAATCAGAACTGTAAGGAGGAAGAAAAATTATGGCAAAGCAATTGTTGTTTGACGAAGATGCGCGGAGAAAGATTAAAGAGGGTGTAGATAAATTGTCCGATGCAGTAAGGGTGACTCTTGGGCCCAAAGGCAGAAACGTAGTTTTAGACAAGAAATTCGGCTCTCCGACAATTACCAAAGACGGTGTAACGGTAGCTAAGGAAATCGAACTCGAAGACCCTTATGAAAATATGGGCGCCCAGCTGGTTAAAGAAGTTTCATCCAAAACCAGTGATGTAGCCGGTGACGGAACTACCACTGCTACTATACTTGCCCAGGCAATCTTCAGAGAAGGGATGAAGAATGTAACTGCCGGCGCAAATCCGATGGCCGTGAAAAGAGGTATAGAAAAAGCTGTAGAAGAGGTTATTGATTATCTTGAGGAAATGAAGAAACCGGTAAAAGACAAAAAGGAGATTGTCCAGGTTGCAACTATTGCCGCCAATAACGATGGAGAAATTGGTAAATTTATTGCCGATGCAATGGAGAAGGTCGGCAAAGACGGAGTTATTACGGTAGAAGAGGCAAAAACCATAAAGACCCATCTGGATGTAGTTGAAGGGATGCAGTTTGACCAGGGTTATCTATCACCTTATTTTGTTACCGATGCCGAAAGAATGGAAACAGTTTTGCAAGATCCTTATATTTTAATTCACGAAAAAAAGATCTCGGCAATGAAGGATATGGTTCCCTTGCTTGAAGGTATTGCTAAATCCGGTAAACCTCTTTTAATTATAGCTGAAGAAGTTGAAGGAGAAGCGTTAGCCACCCTGGTAGTTAATAAACTCAGAGGAACTCTTGCCTGTGCCGCGGTGAAGGCGCCGGGATACGGAGACAGACGCAAAGCAATGTTGGAAGACATAGCGGTTCTTACCGGCGGGCAGGCGATATCGGAGGATTTAGGGATAAAGCTGGAGAATGTAAACCTTAAAGACCTTGGCCGCGCCAAGAGAGTTACCATAGATAAAGAAAATACTATTATTATTGAGGGCGCGGGAAAAAGCTCTGATATCGAAGGCCGTATTGCTCAGATTAAAAGGCAGATCGAAGAATCAGACTCTGACTATGATAAGGAAAAACTTCGGGAGAGGCTGGCGAAGTTGTCCGGTGGTGTTGCGATAGTCAATGTAGGCGCTGCTACCGAGACCGAGATGAAAGAAAAAAAGGCCAGAGTTGAAGACGCGCTTCATGCTACCCGGGCAGCGGTTGAAGAGGGTATAGTGCCTGGCGGAGGAGTCTGTTATGTTCGGGCTATAACAGCGCTTGATGCCCTAAAACTTAAAGGCGATGAAATGATTGGTATTGAGACTATTAAAAAAGTTTTGGAAGAACCTATCAGGCAGATAGCCAACAATGCCGGACGCGAAGGCTCAGTAGTTGTGCAGGAGGTAAAAAGTAATAAAGATCGAAACTACGGATATGATGCCTTAAAGGATAAATATGTAGATATGCTGCAATCGGGAGTTGCTGATCCTAAAAAGGTAACCCGGACAGCCCTTCAAAATGCAGCCAGTATAGCTGCTTTGTTAATAACCACTCAAACATTGGTGACAGATATACCGGAAAAAGAAAAGTCAGGGCCGATGATGCCTCCGGGCGGGGGAATGCCTCCGGGCGGAATGGGCGGAATGGGAGGAATGTATTAAACTGTTAAACTGTTAAATTGTTAAACTGAAAAATATAATTTAACAATCTATAATGCGGAGGAAATAAAATATGAATCTCAAGCCATTGGGTGATAGAATAATAGTTAAGGTTTTAAAATCAGAAGAAAAGACAAAAGGCGGTATAGTGCTGCCGGATGCTGCTAAAGAAAAGCCGCAGCAAGGTAAGATTATGGCTGTAGGAACCGGCAGGATACTGGAGAATGGTAAGGTTGTACCCCTGGAGGTTAAGAAAGGGAATAAAATACTCTTTGGTAAATATTCCGGCGATGAAGTAAAGGTGGATGTAGAAGAGTATTTGATTATGAGAGAGGGCGATATATTGGCAATTATAGAATAATACCGTCTGTTGCAACTTTATTATATGTAGCCCATTAC
>JAYEPI010000096.1:0-9983 GCA_034723835.1 Candidatus Omnitrophota bacterium
CCGGGTTTTTCAAGTAGTTGTTTACTTCTACTTATTTATAAATAGTTCTGGCGAGCAACCGGGAAGGCATTGGGTTTGAAGGGCATTGTAAGTCCCACTTCACCCCCTCCTTGACAAAACCCAATAAATATGATATAGTTAACCAAAAAAATGGCCTGAGAATGCAAAAATTATTGTCTATTCTTTTAGCAGTCTTTTTGTTAGTTGTTTGTGTGCCAGAGGTTGGGGCATTTTGGGTTTGGACTCCGGAAAGTGGAAAGTGGCTGAATCCAAAATATGTGGTTAAAGATACGCCCGAGGAGCAGTTTAAGTGGGCGCTTGAGTTGTATGATTCCGGAGATTATGAACGAACGATAAAGGAATTTGAACAGTTAATAGACAATTTTCCTCTTTCTAAACTGTGTGCCGAATCCCGGTATTATATTGGTCTGGCTTACGAAGCGATGGGAAAACATTATTATGCTTTTCTTGCTTACCAGCAGATAATAGATGATTATCCTCAGTCTGAGAGGATAGATGAAATAATCGAACGGGAGTATAAAATAGCCAACCTTTTTTACCGGGGAGAAAAAGCAAGTATTCTCGGAAAATCGATTCCCCTGGTTTCATCAAAGGATAAAGCCCTGGAAGTCTTTCAAAAAATCATTGAAAATTCCCCTTATGGCAAATATGGTGATCTGTCTCAATACCGGATAGCTATTTATTATAAAGATACAGCCAGATATAACGAGGCTATTAAGGAATTTTACAAGATTATTGATAATTATCCCAAAAGTGAGTTAGTCGATGACGCAAGATACGAAATAGCGCTTTGCCGCGGTAAGCAGGCTGCTGCCTGTGATTATAAGGAAGAAATTATTGACAAAGCTATTGAAGAATTTGAGAACTTTTTGAAGGATTACCCTCAAAGTAATATCACCGATGATGCTAAAGATAAACTGTTTGCATTAAAGGAAAAAAAAGCTGAAGGAATTTTTAGCATAGCTAAATTTTATGAATTACAGGGAGCTATAGATAGCGCCTTGATATATTATCAGGAAATTAAAGTTTTTTTTCCAGATACCTCCTGGGTGTCTAAAGCCTCGGAAAGAATCTCTAATATAAAAAAAGGACAGGAAAAACGAAGTCCTGAGCTTGTCGAAGAATGAAAATAAAATCAATAACTAGTATTTTTTTGTTGGCTATTAGCTGTTTGCTGTTGGCTACTGGCTTAATAGGTTGCGGATATACTACCGGTTCTTTACTCCCTGATAATATTAAAACAATTTTCGTACCAATGTTCAAGAATTCCATTTCTTCCGGTTCCCTCACTTATCAATATCATCCCGGGATTGAAGGAGATATTACCAGAGAGATAGTTGATAGGTTTGTTTTTGACGGCAGATTAAAGATTGCAAAGGAAGAAAAAGCGGATCTTGTCCTGACCGGCGAGGTAATCGATTATATTAAAGACCCATTAAGATATGGTCCTGACAGGGAAACTGTAACCGAATATAGGCTTACTCTGGCAGTGCGCATTAGCTGTTACGATACCGCCCGGGGTGTTGTTTTATGGAAAGAGAATAGGTTTACCGGAGACGGAAATTACTTTATTGCCTCTGGTGAATCCTCTGGTCTGAGAGCGGCTATTAAAGACTTATCCAAGAATATTGTAGATCGGACGGTTGAGGGCTGGTAAATGGTTTATTTATTCGAAGGAGAAGAAGAGTTTTTAAAACAGGAAGCCCTGGAGGAACTTGAACAGAAGATTTTCAAAAAAGGCGTAAAAGAATTCGATAAAACTATATTTTACGGACAGGATATGGACAGCTCTGAACTGGTCAATATTGCTGCAGTCTTACCGATGTTGTCGCAAAAAAGATTGATAATCATAAAAGAGGCAGAGAAAATATCTTCCGCTGCCAGAGAAGACCTTATTCCCTACGTTAAAAAACCCTCCCCGTTCACTTGTCTTGTTTTGGATGCAGTATCCTTAAATAAACATAGCCGGTTGCGCAATAGTATTTCTGAATATGGAAAAATAGTGGCATTTAGGAAATATCATTCCAATCAAATAGATAAATGGATTATTAAAAAGGTCCATCTCTACAAGAAAAAGATTTTACCGCAAGCAGTAGCTATGTTGCGGGAAAATGCAGGAGATAGTCTTAAATCTTTAGATGAATCCATAAAAAAACTGGTATTATATGTTGGTAAAAACGAAATTATCAAGGCCGATGATGTTGAAGAAATTATCGGCAGAAGCGTTACGGCAACAATTTTTGATTTAATTAACGTTATAAGGCAGAAAAAACAAAGCCAGGCGTTAAAGATGCTTTCGCAGTTAATCGAAGAGGGTAAAGAAACCAGCGGTATTATAGGATTGATTTTTTGGCAGTTAAAAAGGATTAAACAAGCTAAGAAATTGTTGAGGCAAAAAGTTTCTTTGAAAGAGATAGGCCGTCAGTTAAAAGTACATTCCTTTTTTCTGGATAAATTTATAACCGGGGTAAAGAATTTTTCTAACCGGGAATTTAACCATCATTTCGAACTTTTACTGAAAGCAGACAGCGAGATAAAAACCGGGATTAGAAAACCGCAGATAACGCTTGAACTGCTGATAATAAAACTATGCAGTTGATAGCTTTCCTAACTTTTTAGCCAACCGAGACTTATGACGAGAAGCCTTTCTTTTATGAACTACCCCTTTAGAAACCGCTTTATCAAATTTTGACATAGCCTGACGTACCGTGATTTTTGCCTCGTCAGTTTTATTTGACGAAATAAGTTCATCAACCTTGTTTAGAAGGGTTTTTAGTTCGGATTGAACGGCCGCGTTTCTAATGTGTTTTTTTTGGGATGTTTTTATTCTTTTTACAGCTGATTTGTGTGATGGCATTTTTTATCACTCCTTAGTATCCGAAAGGATAGCATAAAATCACTTAATTGTCAACTTTTATTCTAAACTGTTAAGTTCGTCGTGCGTCATGCGTATTGTGTTGTGCGTAACCGCAATACGCATCACGCAACACGAAAAGAGCAGTTTAGCCATTTAGCCATTTAACAATTTAATATGTCAGACGAAAAATCATTAATAAAATCAGCCGGAATAATAGGCCTTTCAACTTTCACCAGCCGTGTTTTGGGGCTATTGCGGGATGTATTTAGCGCCAGTATGTTCGGGACAGGTTTGGTATGGGATGCCTTTTTAATAGCATTTATGGTTCCTAATTTGCTGAGGCGTCTGTTGGGAGAAGGAGCTTTAACCGGTTCATTCATCCCGGTTTTTACTGAATACCTGCACAAGAAGCCGAGAGAAGAGGTCTGGAAATTGGTTTCGATTATATTCACCCTGTTAATACTCGGTTTACTTGTATTAGTGTTATTGGGAATATGGGTGGTTGGCCTGGTCCTGAATAACTTTTCATTATCAGCCAAAACTTCCTTGATATTGCGGCTTACCAGGATAATGCTGCCTTATATATTTTTTGTTTCACTTGCTGCTTTATCAATGGGAATCTTGAATTCTTTTAAACATTTTATTTTACCGGCCCTTGGACCGGTCATACTGAATATATGCTGGATCGGCGCATTATTTTATCTTTGTCCCAGGTTTGGTCATTCCCTGGAACAAAAGATATTGGGTTTAGCCATAGGTATTTTAGCCGGAGGAGTAGCTCAGTTAGCGATTCAGATACCGGCATTAATCAAGAAAGGTTTTAATCGTTTCAATATAAGATTTAATCTAAACCTGGCTCATTCGGGAGTCAGACGGGTGGGCTACCTGATGGCTCCGGCAGTATTAGGCCTGGCTGTTACCCAGATAAATGTGGTTGTTGATGTTATCTTAGGTTTAATATTAGGTCATGGAGCAATATCAGCGCTTTATTATGGCAATAGATTAATGCAGCTTCCGTTAGGGGTATTTGGCATAGCTATGGGCACGGCGGTGCTGCCGACGATGGCCCAGCATGTGGCAAAAAACGAGATAGAAAAATTAAAGATCACGCTTTCTTTTGCATTAAGAATGGTCTTTTTTATTACTATTCCGGCAGCTGTTGGCCTGATGAGCCTGCGTCTTCCGATTATGAAGACACTTTTTCAGCACGGTCAATTCAGCAGTTTGTCTACCGCCCGGGCGGCTAATACTTTGTTTTTTTATTCACTTGGTTTATTTTCCTATGCCGGGGTAAAAGTAATAGTTCCCTGTTTTTATTCATTACAGGACACAAAGACACCGGTTAAGATAGGAATTATAGCCTTGGTTTCTAATATAGTTTTAAATTTAATTTTAATGCGGCCGTTAAGAGAAAGCGGGCTGGCTTTAGCAACCGCTATTTCCAGCACAATAAATCTAATTGCCCTTTTTTTAATACTGCGGAAAAGAATTGGGAACATTGACGGCAAAAAAATATTTTCTTCATTTAAACGCATCCTTTTCTCAGCATTGGTAATGGGTATATTTTGCTGGTCAGTTTCTAATTCAATATTCGGATTGAAGAGTTTACCCGCTCAATTAACAGGACTTGTCGGTGTTGTATGCGGCGGGATAATCATCTTTGCAGCCTGTTCTTTCATTTTCAGGGTGGAAGAGCTGAGGATGGTGTCTAAGTGGGTGTTAAAAAAAAGAATAAATAGATACTAGATACTGGATACTAGATACTGGATGACAACTAGATGTTGGATATTAGATATTAGATGCTATATCAAATTTAACATATAGTATCTAGCTATTAACCATTATTATGATAATGACAAATAAGCTTATTGATAAACGTTGCAGTGACTATACGCCTTTTGAAAAAAAGGTCTTTAAAGCGGTCTGTCAGATACCGTCTGGTAAGACCCGGAGTTATAAATGGGTGGCTTTGAAAATAGGCAGGCCCCGGGCAAGTCGAGCGGTAGGAAGAGCCCTGAACAAAAACCCCTTCCCCCTAATTATTCCCTGCCATCGTGTAGTCAGGTCTAAAGGAGGTATTGGCGGTTACCGGTGGGGAAGAGCGGTTAAAAAGGAACTCCTGAAATATGAAAAGCAGTGATGACTATCCTGTGGATAAGTTTGACAGCTTTAATGCACTGTGATATATTTAGATCAGTTCTAATCAAAAGGAATTAAATATGATAGAAGAAGTAAAAGAAGGACTAAAGGAGATAGAGAAAAGGCTGGAACAACTTCGAGGTTATCTTTGACCCGGCCGGTCAGCAGAAAAGAATAAAAGAATTAAACATTGAGATGGCCAGGGGAGATTTTTGGGCTAATCCTCAGGCAGCCAATAAGATAATCCTTGAACTAAAAGAGTTAAAATCCTCTATTGAACCTTGGAAAACCTGCCAGGCCGAGTATGAAGATCTGCGGGAATTGGTTGAATTGTCTGAAGAAGAAGACGCAGCTCTTATCGAAGAACTCCAAACAGATTTACTGAAATTAAAAAATAGGATAGAAAAAATAGAATTTAGGTTATTATTAAGCGGGGAGCATGATAAAGCCAATGCTATCTTAAGTATTAATTCCGGCGCAGGCGGGACCGAGGCCTGTGATTGGGTGCAGATGTTGGCCCGGATGTATACCCGCTGGGCTGAATCCAAAAGCTTTCGTATTAAGATAATAGATTTTTTACCCGGAGAAGAGGCAGGCTTAAAGAACGTAACTATTATGATTGAAGGAAAGTTTGCCTATGGGTGGCTTAAGACAGAAATAGGCGTGCATCGGTTGGTCCGCATTTCTCCTTTTGATTCAGCCAAACGGCGTCATACCTCATTTGCCTCTGTAGACGTCATTCCCGAGATAGAAGACACTTTTCCAATAGAGATTATTTCTAAAGATTTAAGGATTGATACGTTCAGGTCCAGCGGTAAAGGCGGCCAGCATGTAAATGTTACTGACTCAGCAGTGAGGATTACGCATTTGTCTACCGGCATAGTAGTGCAGTGTCAGAATGAACGTTCCCAGTTTAAAAATAAGGCGGTAGCTATGAAAGTATTAAAGGCTAAACTTTATGAAAGGCAATTAAAACAGGAGCAGGAAAAGATAGCTAAAAAATATAAAGAAAAAATGGAGATTGCCTGGGGGAGCCAGATCCGTTCTTATATATTATACCCTTATACTATGGTGAAGGACCATCGCACCGGCTTTGAAATTTCCAACACCCAGGCAGTAATGAATGGCGGCATTGACCAATTCATAGAGGCGTACTTAAAAAAAATAAAAACCAAACAAAAACCCTAAAACTATATTAAGTTAAATAAAATGTCAAAAAACAAACGACCATTAAATTTATCCGGACTGCGTAAAAAATTTGGGTTATCTGTGTCCCGGAATCCCCTAACCCGGCTTACCGGCAGTCATAATGAACGGGCGCTATTAAGCCTTTGGCCTAAGGTGGAATTAATAAATAGCTTAGAGCAGCAGGTTCAGCAGCTTTCAGATAGCCAGCTTCAGGCCAAAACCGCCGAATTTCGCCAGAGGCTTAATTCCGGCCAAACTATGGACGAAATCCTGCCCGAGGCATTCAGTGTTGTCCGCGAGGCTGCAAGGCGCACCGTGAATATGAGACATTTCGATATCCAGTTGATGGGCGGCATTGTGTTGCATCAAGGCCGTATTGCTGAAATGGCTACCGGCGAAGGCAAGACATTAGTGGCAACGCTTGCGGTTTATTTAAATGCCCTAACCGGCAAAGGAGTCCATGTAGTTACAGTTAATGATTATCTGGCCAGGAGGGATAGGAACTGGATGGGGCCGATATATGATTTTTTGGGAATTTCCTGTGGCGCCATTCAGCATGATATGCACCCCGGGGAACGAAAAAAGGCCTACCAATGCGATGTAACTTACGGCACAAATAATGAATTCGGTTTCGATTATTTAAGGGATAACATGGTTACCCGGATAGAACATAGGGCTCAGAGGCCGCTGCATTACGCTATTGTGGATGAGGTAGACAGTATATTGATTGATGAGGCCCGGACCCCCTTAATTATTTCCGGCCCGGCTGAGGAATCAACCGATAAATATTATAAGGTAGATAAGATTATCCCTTTTCTTAAAAAAGGCAGCCGTAATGATACTACCAAAGAAGAGACTGGTGATTTCGTAATCGATGAAAAAAATCGCACAACCTATCTTACTGAAGCCGGCGAGGTCAAGGCAGCCGGGCTTTTAAACTTAGATGATCTTCATGGATTTGAAACCATGGAATACAAGCATCATATAAACCAGGCATTAAGGGCCCGTTATAATTTTAAGCATGATGTAGATTATATGATCAAAGACGGCCAGATAGTAATTGTTGATGAGTTTACCGGCCGGATGATGCCGGGAAGGCGCTGGGGCGATGGACTGCATCAGGCGATAGAGGCAAAAGAAAAGGTCGTGATCAAAAGAGAAAATCAAACCTTAGCCACTGTTACGTTTCAGAACTATTTTCGGATGTATGAGAAGCTTGCCGGTATGACCGGGACGGCCTCTACCGAGGCCATGGAATTCAGCCAGATTTATAAATTGGATGTAGTGGTTATTCCGACTAACAAACTTTTGTTAAGAACCAATTATTCCGACGTGATTTATAAAACGGAAAAGGAAAAATTTAAGGCAGTGGTGGATGAAATAGAAGACCTTTACCGAAGAAAAAGGCCGGTATTGGTGGGAACTATTTCTATTAATAAATCAGAAAGGCTCAGCCGGCTTTTGAAAGACAGGAATATTTCCTGCAATGTCCTGAACGCAAAATACCACGAAAGAGAGGCCCATATCATAGCGCAGGCCGGCAGGTTAGGGGCGGTAACTCTTGCCACTAATATGGCCGGGCGGGGAACGGATATTTTATTGGGTGGTAATGCCGAGGCGCAGGCCCGGGATATTATAGAAAAACAAATTTCTTCCGGAAGGTCTCTTTCCGAAGAGGAAAAGGAAAGAATTTTATCCCGGATAAAACAGGAGGTTTCTCAGGAGCATCAGCAAGTTATAAAATTAGGCGGCCTTCACATTATCGGCACTGAGCGGCATGAAGCAAGAAGGATAGATAACCAGCTTAGAGGCAGGGCGGGTAGGCAGGGTGATCCGGGGTCTTCGCGATTTTATCTTTCTCTGCAGGACGATTTGATGAGAATATTTGGTTCCGACAGGATAGCCGGCATTATGGATAAATTGGGAATGGAAGAAGGCCAGGAGATACAACATCCAATAGTTACCACGGCTATTGGGACTGCCCAGAAAAGGGTAGAAACTATGAATTTTGATATCAGAAAACACCTTTTAGAATTTGATAATGTTATGAATAGCCAGCGGGAAACAATCTATAAAGAGCGAAGAATATTTCTTGAAGGAGAAAATCTGAAAAACCATATTTTAGATATGATAGATGATATTTTGACTGGCGCGCTTGAAATGCATACTAATCCCGATGTTCATCGCCAGGAATGGGATTTAAATGGCTTAAGACAGTGGCTGAGGTTAAAGTTTCCTATTCAGATAGATGACTTAAAATTGGAAAACCTTTCTTATGAAGAAATAAAAAAAGAATTGTTAGACAAGGCAGTAAATGCTTATAATCGAAAAGAAGACAGTATTACCGCAGAGGTTTTAAGGTACTTGGAAAAAGTAGTGTTATTACAGATATTAGATTCAAAATGGAAAGAACATCTTTATAGTTTAGATGTTCTTAGGGAGGGTATAGGTTTGAGGGCCTATGGTCAGCGTGATCCTTTGGTTGAATACCGGCATGAGGCCTACCGGATGTTTTCCGATATGATTGAAAGTATAAAGACCGAGACAATAGAGGTTATGTTTAAGGTTCAGCCTGTCCCCGAGGAAAGGAAGATCAGGACTTTTAGTGCCCGGGACCAAAAACTTCTCCATCCTGAGGCAAAATCAATGTCTAAACTGCCTCAAGATAGGGAAGTTCCGGATTCTCTCCCGGGTGAAAGCATGACTCCCTACCGGAGAGAAGGCCGTAAGATAGGCAGAAACGAACCCTGTCCGTGCGGCAGTGGAAAGAAATATAAACATTGTTGCGGAAAATCCGCCGGATAAAGTGGAAGTGAACAACGAAGAGGAGCTAAGATTATGAAAAAGATAATATTTATTGTTTTAGCGGTGACGTTAATTTTGTCTTTAGGAATAGGGATTTATTATCTGAGAATTTCTGGATTACCGATAGAAAAAGTACTGCCCGAAGGCGCGGCATTTTACATAAATATTTCTGATATTGAAAAAAGCCGGGAGGAATTTAAATCTACGCGGCTTTGGAAAAATATCAAAGATATAGATATTGAAACGCTCTTAGAAAAAAGCGGGTTAACCTCCGAACAGATAACAAGATATAAAAAGGGTGTATCAGAGTTGTTTAGTTTTAAAGCGGAGTTATTATTAAATGAATTTTTTGGCAGGGAGTTAACCCTGGCAGTTTATCCGATTGAACAAATTTTAGTTGGCCCTGAGATGATCCAGGATGCTGTGTCTAAGATTATTCTGGTATCGCGGATAAAACCAAAAGCTAAATTTATTGAATTTTGTTATAGATTAGCCAATAAGTTTGGCCGGAAAATTCAAGTTGAATATGAAAAATATAAAGGTTATGAAATAACTATCGTAAAACTAAAAGATAATCTCAGCCTTGCCTATACTACAGTCGGCGATCTTTTAATTATTAGTTTAAGTAAAAAACAAATATCTATTTGCCTGGATGTTGTTACTAAAGATAAACCCTCTTTTTATCAGGACAAAGAATATATTTTTACAAAGTCGAAACTTCCCTCCTCTGCCCGGACAGTTGTCTATAATAATTTAGAGGTGTTTTTTTCTAATTTCAGGCGATTCGTCGAGGCATCTTTTACCAGCCAGGAGAATATTGACAAACAAAAATCCGAGATTTTAAGATCCCTTGACAAAATGACCGGTTTTAAAGCAACAGGTTTTGCCTCTATTCCAGGAAAGATTTCAAAGATCAAAGCTGTTTCGATTCTTGAGTTATCCAAGATTGATCCGGTAGTCGCAAAATTTTATT
>JAYEPI010000097.1:0-2440 GCA_034723835.1 Candidatus Omnitrophota bacterium
GTTAGTTGGCTAATTAGCCAACGCGTCCTCCTGTTTTGCCTGTGAGGCGGGAAGGGCGAAAATAAGCAGGATAGTCTCGGGCCTTTATCTTTCAGGGCTTGAGGCGAACACTTAAGAAAGATAGCTCATTATGAGTCCTGTCTATCGGAGTTGTAGAGAGCGAGAAATTAATAGATAGAACAAGCATGTAGTGATTTTTGCAGCCGCATCTTGGGACGAGGGTTCGAATCCCTCCACCTCCACCAAAAATTTTGTTTTACAAAATTTTTGGTGAGACCCCGTCAAAAGTCCTTTGGGACTTTTGACGGGTCCACTTTGAAAGCATAGCTTACGAAAATCTTTGATTTTCGTAAGCTATTTGTCCGAATTGATACCGACGATTTGCCTTAACAACAAGTCGCCGGTACCTCTTAAAAGAGATCCTTCGCTGAAGAACCTCAAAGAAGAGTTTCACTTCGATACCTTAAGAGAGCTTATGACCAAAAACTACCGCCAAATACTCCCGATTTTTTTTATTATTTTTTTGATTATTGCAGTCAGGCCTGCCCATAGTTTTATTATCCGGGGCACAGAGAAAAATGTCGAGAGCCGTTCTTACCGGGTCGGAGGCGCTACTTATATCCCCTTAATTTTAGCCTGCCAGGCATTTGGTATAGATTACAAATGGGATTCTATAGCCAGAAACATAACCTTGAGCAGCAACGGCAGTCTTTTAAGATTGATTGTCGGCAGTAATAATTATTTTCAGGATGGAGAAGTCCGTTCCCTTAGAAATCCGGTTAAACTCAACCGGGAGGGGATAGTTCTTGTTCCCAAAAAATTTATTGACCTGGAGTGGTGGGCTTATCCCCCGGCTGTTGAGAAGATTGTCCACCGGATTGATACTATAATTATCGACGCTGGCCACGGCGGAAAAGATCCCGGGGCAATCGGTAAAAGCGGCTTACGGGAAAAAGATGTAGTTTTAGAAGTTGCCCGGCGGCTTAAGGACCTTTTAGACAGAAATGGCGTCAATTCTATTTTGACCAGAACAGATGACCGGTTTCTTACCCTGGAAGAACGTACCAGGTTTTCCAATCAACGCAAGGCAGACATTTTTATCAGTATTCACGCAAATGCCCATAGAAACCGCCAGGCGAACGGATTTGAAGTCTGGTATCTTTCCGAGACAAAAGACAGCTATAGCCGGGCAGTAGCTGCGGCTGAAAATGCTGTGGCAAAGATGGAGAATTATCCCGAGTACTCCGGTGTTGCCCGGGATCCTACCTTTGGGGATTTGAATCTTAACGAGAATAGACGCGAGAGTATTGGTCTAGCCGAAGAAATTTGCCGGCAGTTAAATTTTCAGACTCGTTCCCGGAACAGGGGGGTAAAATACGCGAGATTCTATGTCTTAGGAGTGAATGCGCCGGCAGTGCTGGTGGAGCTGGGTTTCATTTCCAATCTTACCGAGGAGGCAAGGTTAAAAAAGACCGGTTATAGACAGCGGCTTGCCCAGGCGCTTTGTGATGGAATAATGGTCTTTAAGAAAAAATATGATGAAAGCAACGGATTTTCAGACTAACCGGCCTATTGGAATATTTGATTCAGGGGTGGGCGGCCTTACTGTGGTTCGCCAGGTCATTAAATACCTGCCGGGTGAGAATATTGTTTATTTCGGCGACTTAGCTAATCTTCCCTACGGGTCCAAGTCCGAGGAACAGATTATCAGGCTTTCGGTTGCGGCAACAAAATTTTTAATGAGGTTTAATATAAAAATTCTGGTAGTTGGCTGTAATTCATCTTCTGCCGTGGCGCTGGCAACGTTAAGGAGGCGTTTTCAACTGCCGATAATAGGGGTTATTGAGCCGGGAGTTGTTGAGGCGCTTAAGGTTACTGTTAACGGGCATATCGGTGTTATCGGTACCCGCGCTACAATAATCAGCAAGGCCTATCAAAATATGATTCACAGATTAAACCCTAAGATTAGGGTCTCAGTTCGAAGCTGTCCCTTATTTGTGCCGTTAGTTGAAGAGGGGATGGATAAAAAGATCACCCTGGATATAGTTAAGAATTACCTCAAGCCTTTAAGAAATAAACGGATCGATGCCTTAATCCTGGGGTGTACCCATTATCCGATGTTAAAAAAAGAAATAGCCCGGGTAATAGGAAACGGCATTACCTTGATTGACTCTGGCAATGAGGTTGCTGTTAAGATAAAGAACCTTCTCGTTCAAAAAGAAATGTTAGCCCCGGCAGGTGATTTTGGTAAGGTCAAATTTTATGTTAGTGACCTGCCCCGGCAATTTAAAAAGATAGGCAGAAGATTTTTGAACCAGGATATCCCCCGGCTGTTAAAGGTAAAGTTAGATGTTTGAATTAACGATAAAATCTAGTTTTAGCGCTGCCCATAGGCTGATAAATTACAAGGGTAAATGCGAAAATTTACACGGTCATAATT
>JAYEPI010000098.1:0-2409 GCA_034723835.1 Candidatus Omnitrophota bacterium
ATGTATTTTAAAAGATGGAGCTATTGAATTTTCAAGGAGGCTTCCCGTTGCCGGTGAAGATATTACAAAAGCTATGACGGGAGTCCTTGTTTCTGACCTTGGCCGTCTTGAATTTGAAATGGATGAGGTTGAACGGCTAAAGAAAAAATGTGGGATACCGGGAAAAAGCCAAACTCAAATGGCGGGAGAAAAGGTATCAGCAGCTCAAATTTTATCCTTGATCAGGCCGTCAATAGAAAAACTTTCAAATGAGATTAGCAGATCATTCGATTATTACAGGGGAAGTTCACAAGGCGGAAACGTAGACAGAGCAATCTTATTTGGCGGAAGCGCAGGGCTAAAAGGATTGACTGAATACCTGTCGGATAAATTAAGGATGGAGGTTGACGTAGGAGATCCTTTGAAATGGGTTAAGGTTTTGTCCGGAGCAGTTGATAAAAAGGAAATTGTGTCGCATAGGCTGGGTGTAGCTATGGGTGCGGTTTTAGGAGCAGCCGGTGGAATAAATCTCTTACCCAGTGAAGTAAAAGAAGAAACCAGGCGGTTAATCGAGAGAGCCGGTATTAAAGCTGTTGCAACGGCTTTAATACTCCTGTTACTCTTTCTTTACATCGGTATGCGCTTGCAGCTGGTAAACTATAGTAAAAGAATATCTTCCGGAAAAGTTGAGTTACTTAGTCTGAAGCAGCAGATTAAAGAAGCTCGAAAACAGCTTCAAATAAATCGGATATTAATACATGAACCTTACTGGATAGAAGCTATTAAAGAAATAAGCAATGTAGTGCCGCCCAATATTTATATCACTGAAATTAGTATGCAGGAGGGTAAAGAAGGTGTCAAAGAAATTACATTGTGCGGTATTATACTTGCGGGTGAAGAAGCAACTTTGGCATCGCTTTCCAGGCTTATGTTAACTTTGGAAAGAGGTATATTTAAAAATGTTGCGCTGATAACTACCAGGAAATATGAGGAAATAGAAGGGAGCTCCATGTTTAAATTGAAAGGAGAAATAGATTACAGCAAGTAGATAGTTATTGGTGTTAGGTGATAGGTTTAAAACCCAAAGACCTAAAACCTATAACCTATAACCTATAACCTATAATCAATCTGGGATAAAAGAGATGAAATTAAGCGGGAAGGAGATTTTGATAGGCGGCGGGGCAGTTATAGCGCTTGTAATTATCTATCTATCTTTTTTTGTATACATTCCCCTGGCCGGGAGAATAGGCGAGGCATACCAGGAGCTGAAAGAGGTAGAGAGTAAATTAAAAACGGCGGGGGTGACTATCAAAGCCGGAAAATTATTTGTAAAAAGAAAACTGCCGGACAGAGAGGGAATTTCCATAGCCATAGATGAATTGACAAAGCGGGGCAGAAGCCTGGGTATCAATTTTGTTTCTATTAATCATGAAAAGATAAAAAGGGACCCGGATTCTCCTTATGAAATTTTACCTATTCATATGGAATTGGAATCTGAATGCAAAGGCTTTGGACAATTCTTAAACGCATTAGAAAAATTAGAAGAAAGCGTAGTTACAATAGAGAGTTTTAAAGTAAAAAGAGCTGAAAGAATTTATCCCAAAGTAACAGCAAGTCTGAGGGCAAAAATGTATTTGATGAACGGTGAAAGTGAAAAATGATGGTGAAGAATAAAAAATTAATTATACTGGCAGTACTCCTTGTAGTAGTTATTTTTGTCTGGGTTCGTGCTTTTGTATCTTCTCCCGGAAAAAAGCAGGACAGAACGGCAGTTGGAACTGCGGATTCCTCTTCGGGAAATAAAATATCGGAAGATTTTTTAATTCAGGAAGTTCCGGAAAGGGTTTGGGCGGAAAGCGCTTACCCTTCTTGGGACAGAGATCCATTTATACTCCCAAAGACACCTGTTGATATATCTGTTGAACTTAAACTAAATGGGATAATGTGGGGTAGAGACAATCCTCTGGCTATAATAAACGGTAAAGTGCTGAAAACAATGGACAAAATCGGCACAAACACGGTAATTGATATAAAGCAGGACAGGGTTATCTTAAGCGATGATAATCGTGAATTCGAGCTCAAATTGGGGAAATAATGACACTAAAACAAAATAAGAGTGTATGGAATACGGAATATAATGCAGGGGATCGATATGAAAAATAAAAATTTGATATGTATGGCCCTGATTTTTTTATTGATGCCGTTTACACTGGTTGCCGCCCAGGAAGAAATGGCTGCGGGGGAAAAAGTTTCACCCCAGGAACAGGTGGAAGTGTTTGAGACGACTGAACCCGGTTATGTATCCATGGATTTTAAAAATGCCGATATAAGGAGCGTGTTGAGACTTCTTTCATATAAGAGCGGGACGAATATTGTAGCCGGCCCGGAAGTACAGGGGCTTATTACAATACGGCTTACCAATGTTCTTTG
>JAYEPI010000099.1:0-2400 GCA_034723835.1 Candidatus Omnitrophota bacterium
TCCGGATTATGAGAAGCACCGATCACCGCCACTGACCTTGGCTGGAAAAAAAAGTTAAGCTCACGATGTATTTTATCTAAATCAACACTCATTTTTTTAATAATTTTAGGAATCTTTCTTAAGGCCGATGCGCTTTTTTAGTTCCGCAGCAACAAAACCAGGAACAAATCCCCTGATATCACCGCCCAATTCCGCTATTTCCTTGATTAACTTCGATGAAAAATATGAATAATTTTCGCTGGGCATCATAAATGTTGTTTCTATTTTTGGTGATAATTTTCGATTAGTCAAGACCATCTGAAATTCGTATTCAAAATCCGAAAAGGCCCTTAAACCTCTCAAAATTATATTTATTTTCTTCTTTTTTGCATAATTGATCATTAATCCGTCAAAGTTATCGACGGTAACCCGTTTTAAATTACGAGTGGCTTTTTTCAGCATCCAAACCCTCTCTTCCCGGGAAAATAAAGTGCCCTTCCGGGGATTAGAGGCTACAGCTATCACCAGGTAGTCAAATATTTCCAATGCCCTTTTTATTAAATCAATATGCCCGAAGGTAACCGGATCAAACGTGCCCGGATAAATTGCCTTTTTCATTTTTTACTCCATATAAAAATAAACATTAAATTGATTACACAGATTTTAAAAGCAGATTACACAGATCTGTTTTCATCTGTGTAATCTTATTCTCAATCTGTGTAATCATGTTCTTTTATAGAACGAAAGCATCGTGTCGCCGTAACGCGCGAGTTTGCTTCTTGTTAAACCAGCATATTCCCCGGCTAAAATATCTTTTTTATAGTGTTCAATAACAGCGACAAAACAATTTTTAAGTATATCAGATTCCGCCAGGATTTTCAAGAAAATATTTGCTGTTTGATAGGGCGGGTCTGCTAAGACAAGATCAAACTTTTTATTTTTTGATTCTAGATACTTAATCGCCTCCCGGGCATCAAGGGTTAACACAATAGCCTTGTTTATAAAATTAAGGCTTTCTAAATTTTCTTTGACAGTATGAGTGCAGCGGAAATCATTGTCTACAAACGTTACCTTTTTAGCGCCCCGGCTTAAAGCCTCGATCCCCAAGGCTCCACTGCCGGTGAAAAGGTCTAATGTTTCTTTTCCGGCTGTATACTCACCCAGGATAGAAAAAAGCGCTTCTTTTACGTTATCCAGAGTAGGCCTGATATTAAGGCCGTGAGGAAACTTTAATCTTCTGTTTCTGGCAATGCCGCTGATTACCCGCATAGATTTAATAATACTTTGTATGCACAGATGAGCATCATAAGGTTAACTTAAAATTTCTTGTCAATTTATCTTTTAAGGCGCTGTTCTGCGGCTTAGAAAGTGAAGGATCATCTTTTATTAAACCAAAAGCCTCTCTTCGGGAAAGCTCGAGTAAACGCATGTCCTTTGTTAAATCGGCGATCTTTAACTCGGGCAAACCATGTTGTCTGGTCCCAAAAAATTCACCCGGACCGCGAATTTCCAAGTCCGACTCGGCAATTCGGAAGCCATCTGTTGTAGAAGTCAAAGCCTTTAATCTTTGAGAAGCCTCAAGGGCTTTAACATCTGAAATAAGCACACAGTAAGAAATGAAACTATTTCTTCCCACCCTCCCTCTTAATTGATGAAGTTGAGCCAGGCCAAAACGCTCTGCATTCTCAACTAACATAACAGAGGCATTGGGAATATCAATACCTACCTCGATAACCGTAGTTGCTACTAACAGGTCTATTTTTCTGTCGTTAAACTCCAGAAGGATCCTTTCCTTCTCTTTAGCCTTCATCCTGCCATGGATTAAACTTATCCGGAAATCTTTAAAGACATCATCTTCTAAATGCTGTTTATTTTTAACAACCGACTCTACCTGGAGCTTTTCCGATTCTTCAATCATTGGATAAACTATGTAAGCCTGTTTTCCTTTCTTGAGCTGTTCTTTAATAAATCCATAGACACTATTTCTTTTGCTGCTGCTAACCCAGTAAGTGGCTACCGGTTTTCTCCCCTTGGGCATCTCATCGATAACCGATATGTCCAGGTCGCCGTAGAGAGTTAAGGCCAGGGTCCTGGGGATAGGAGTAGCGGTCATAATCATGCAATCAGGAACTAATCCCTTCTCCTTTAATAAAGTCCGCTGGCTTACACCAAACTTATGCTGTTCATCAATAATAACCAAACCTAAATTTTTATACTCTACTTTTTCCTGAATAAGTGAATGGGTTCCGATAATAATATCTATTTCTCCGGTAGATAGTTCGGTTAATACCTTCTGCCGCATTTTTTGATTCAAGCCGTTAATCAAAAGACCGACATTAATATTTAAAGAAAGAAACAGCCGGCTGAGATTGATGTAATGTTGCTCTGCTAAAACTTCGGTAGGGACCATTATTGCGCCTT
>JAYEPI010000100.1:0-2375 GCA_034723835.1 Candidatus Omnitrophota bacterium
GGTATGGTTCGCAGGGCTTCAGTTTTCCGGGCGGGCATGGATTTTTGCCGAACGAAGTCCTGAGCGTAGCGAAGGGCGAAGTGAGGCAAAAAGAGCCCGGAAAACTGGCAGAGCCAAAAATCCTCGCAGGGGATTTTTGACGTCCCTGCGAACCATGCCTTCTTGCCAGCCACATCTAGGCTTGAACTTTAGGATAAAGCGTTTTCTTGCTGGTAGCTAGTTAAAAAAAGGATTTAGGTAATGAAAATTAGTAGACCAATTATCGGTATTACTATGGGGGATGCTTCGGGTATAGGCCCGGAGGTGATTTTAAAGGCCTTAGCAGGGCGAAGGAATTGGGGGGCTAATTTTTTAGTAATCGCAGACAGCCAAATCCTTGAAAATCCGAAATTTCACCCGGGATTGGCTGTTTCTTTTAAGGTTATAAATAGATATCAGGGTCTTAATTTTTCTTCTTGCCGGATTAACTTGCTGAATTTAGGGCTGCTTACAGGAATAAAATTCAAGGCAGGGACATCTAATATTGCTTGTGGCCGGGCTTCTATGGGTTATATCCAGGAAGCTGTTAGATTAGCCGGGGCTAAAAGAATAGATGCTTTAGTGACAGCGCCGATAAGCAAAGAAGCCTTACATCTTGCCGGTTTTTCGTTTCGCGGCCATACAGAACTCCTGGCTTATCTTACTAAGACAAAGGATGTTGTAATGATGCTGGTGGGTAAAAAGCTCAGGGTAAGCCTGGTAACCACCCACCTTCCTTTAAAAAAGGTAGCTTCGTCTTTGACTACCCGAAAGATATATCAAACGATTAAATTGACCGAACATTTTCTTAAGACTCGTCTTGGTATTTTTTCACCCCGCATTGGAGTTTCAGGACTTAATCCCCACAGTGGCGAGGGGGGTATCATTGGCCGGGAAGAAATAAGGCTGATTAAACCTGCTGTTAAAAGGTCTAAAAGAGAAGGCCGGAAAGTGATTGGGCCTGTGCCGGCGGATGTCATATTTTGGCAGGCCTGTCATAGTAGATTCGATGCGGTAGTAGCGATGTACCATGACCAGGGCCTGATACCGTTAAAGATGCTGGCTTTTGATAAGGGCGTTAATATAACTTTAGGTCTGCCGTTTGTCCGCACTTCGCCGGATCACGGCACAGCATTTGACATAGCCGGAAAGGGGCTTGCTAGTCCCAATTCAATGATTGAGGCGATAAAGATGGCGATATTACTTGCTAGAAAAAACTTGATAATAGAATAGTGAATAGCGAGTTTAAATAAATGACTAATTTCTAATTTCTAATTGACCTAAATAAATCCTAATGACCAATGACCCAATAGCCAATAACAAGATTTGGTCATTAGTTAATTGGGCATTGGGGATTGATTAGAAATTAGGTTAATTAGGCATTTGATTTTCTCGTTTATTACTCCCTACTTTTTTAAAGAATATGTTAGTCTTAGCAATAGACACTTCAAGTTCCCGTTTGAGCATAGCTATCAGGGATAAAGATAGGTTGTTAGCCGAACGCGGTTATTTTTCGGCAAATAAATGCTCATCTGTTCTTTTACCGAGAATAAAGGAATTGCTGGAAGAGTTGAATCTTACATTAACCGATATACAGGGTTTTGTTGTTGGTCTTGGCCCCGGTTCTTTTACCGGTCTGAGAATTGGCGTCAGCGTTATCAAGGCTTTGGCATTTGCCCTTTCTAAACCGGTTGTTGGCATCCCGACACTGGACATACTGGCAGAAAATGTTGTCTTGGCAGATACCCGTATTTGTCCTGTTATGGATGCAAAAGGGGGCGAAGTTTACAGCTGTATTTATAAATTTGACGGTAAACGTATAAAACGTTTATCGAAATATCTGATTTTGCCGCCCCGCGACTTGTTAAAAATGCTTAAATCAAAAACTATTTTTTTAGGAGAAGGCTTGTTTAAATATAAAGAGTTAATTGAGAAACTGAATAAACGTTTAAGCCTGTTTGCTTCCGAAGGTGATTGGTTTCCTAAGGCAGCAGTGGCTGCCCGCCTGGGGCTTGATAGATTATTGGCCGGAAAGCCGGATAACCGTTACAAGTTAACCCCATTATATTTAAGACATCCTGTAAAGCTAAAATGAGAATACTTTCTTAAATTAGATGCAATACAATGTATGCCTGGACAGAAATAGACCTGAATAATATTCGGCATAACTACCGTTTGATAAAACAAAAAATCGGCGGTTCAGTTAAGATACTTGCGGTGGTTAAAGCAGAGGCCTATGGCCATGGAATGATAGCCGTATCTAAAGTTCTGGCCGAAGAAAAGGTTGCCTGCCTGGGTGTAGCCAGAATTAAAGAGGCCATTGGTTTGAGAAAAGCAGGTATCAAGGTGCCTGTTTT
>JAYEPI010000101.1:0-2323 GCA_034723835.1 Candidatus Omnitrophota bacterium
GTTATCACGGTTGAACCCCCATCGGTTGAAGAGGCTATAAAAATCTTGGAAGGCCTGCGGGATAAATATGAAGCTCATCATCGGATAAAGATAACCGATAAGGCCTTAGAGGCGGCGGTCAAGTTATCCGAACGTTACATTAGCGGCAGGCATCTTCCCGATAAGGCGATAGATTTAATAGACGAAGCAGGAGCTAAAGCCAGGCTTTCAGTTACAACCGCTCCCCCGTATTTAAAAAAACTAGAAAAGGATATTGAGGAAGTCAGTAAAGAAAAAGAAGCCGCAGTTAGGGCCCAGGACTTTGAAAAGGCGGCAAACCTGCGTGATAAAGAAAGAAAGGCAAAGGAAGAATTAAGCAGGGCTAAAGAGAACTGGAAGAAGAGCAAGGTAGAGGTAGAGATTGAGATTAAAGATTCTGATATAGCCCAGATAGTTTCCAAATGGACAGGGGTTCCTATAACTACCCTGAAGGAAGAGGAGACTGAGAGATTACTTAAGATGGAAGAAGAGATTCATGAAAGGGTCGTAGGCCAGGATGAGACTGTTAGGATTATTGCCCGGGCACTCAGGCGGGCCCGTGCCGGTTTAAAGGATGCAAAAAGGCCTATCGGAAGTTTTATATTTATGGGCCCCACCGGGGTAGGTAAAACACTTTTAGCCCGGGCCCTGGCCAAATTTATGTTTGGCGACGAAGATGCTATAGTACAGTTGGATATGTCGGAATATATGGAAAAGTTTAATGTTTCCAGGCTGGTAGGTGCCCCGCCGGGCTATGTGGGTTATGAAGAAGGAGGACAGCTTACTGAAAGGATAAGAAGAAAGCCATATTCGGTTATCTTGCTTGATGAAATTGAGAAGGCGCATCCGGATGTGTTTAATATTCTTCTTCAGGTCTTAGAAGACGGCAGGCTTACCGATAGTTTTGGCCGAAGGGTTGATTTTAGAAATACCCTTATAATAATGACCTCTAATCTTGGGGCCGAGATGCTGAAAAAACAGGGTGCCTTAGGGTTTTCTCCGCAAAATGAGAAGGCTACCTACAGCGCTATAAAGGCAAAGTTAATGGATGAGGCTAAAAGGATTTTTCGACCGGAGTTCTTAAACAGGGTAGATGATATAATAGTTTTCCACCAGCTTACCAAAGAGAACTTAAAGAGTATAGTGGATATAGAGCTGAAGGGCGTTAAAGAGCGCTTAAAAGAACAATCGATTTCTATAGAGTTAACTTCTCAGGCCAAGGATTTTTTAATTGAAAAGGGTTTCAACCCTGTTCTTGGCGCCCGGCCGTTAAGAAGGACTATCCAGAATTTTCTTGAAAATCCTCTGGCCGAGCAGATATTAAAAGGGGAGTTTAAAGAGGGAAGCGCGGTAAAGGTCTTGGTTAAAAAAGACCACTTATGTTTTAAATGAATAAACGATTTTTATTGATTATTCTTTTTATTCTCCTGGCCTATGTGGCTGTAACCGCCTGCCTTGGCTTTGATATAAACAAAAAAGCCAGGGCCTATGTAGCCGGCCGGATGAGTCAAGTTTTATATATGGATGTCTTCCCGGAAAGAATCAGATTCGGTTTAATCAATAATATAACTATTGACAATCTTCATATTTGCCGCAGTGATTCCCGGTTTATATTTTCGGGAATATTTGATAAGGTGATTATAAAATATAGATTCCGGGATTTGATATTGGGAAGGTTTGACTCTCCGCGAATAGTTGCAATTAACAGAGGAAGTCTGCGCTGGCATGATCAGGCTACGGGAATAACGATTAAAAAAGATAATGTTTACGGCTCCGCCGGTTCTTTCGATATTAAAGGCTATGAAGTTAGGCTTGTCTCCGGGCAGTCTTATCTGCGCGGTAAGGTAAACCCGTCAAAGGACACTTTCGATTTAGATTTAAATTTTTCTTCCATGTTTTATTCATCAGGGCAAGTTTTAGAAGATAGCCAGAATATAAAACAGAGTAAAGACTTTTTCTTAAATGTAAACGGCCGGCTTACTAAACAGATTTCTCAAGCAGCCGGTTGTGACCTTTTTTTTGAGGCAGAAAATGAGTACTTAACAGTTGCGTTTAACCTTAAAGGGAATTTGCAAAAGTCCCGGATAAAAGGCAGGTTTAACCTTTTAAACCGGGTAATCAGGCCATTTAGAGGTGAATTGTCAATTGGCCGGACAATAGTTTTATCGCTTGATGACGGCTCCGAGGACCCCCAGTTGAGATTATCGGCTAAATTGCTAAAACCAGATTTTGAACTGGGTATAAAATTGAACCATTTTAATTTTAAGGCGTTAGACATAATAACTAGATTGGATTTATCCGGTAA
>JAYEPI010000102.1:0-2272 GCA_034723835.1 Candidatus Omnitrophota bacterium
AGGCAACCATGATTTATGTTACTCATGATCAAACCGAAGCTATGACTATGGGTGATCGGATAGTCATCTTAAAAGACGGTGTGATCAATCAGGTAGCTGATCCGATTGCACTTTATTTTAAACCGGTTAATAAATTCGTGGCCGGTTTTATCGGTTCGCCCCCAATGAATTTTATGGAAGGCCGTATCATCAAAAAGGATGGAAATTTTTATTTTGATGAAGGCAATTTTCGGGTGAAAATTACCGAAGAGATGATACCGTATATGCAGAATTATCAGGATAAAATAGTCATTTTCGGCGTAAGGCCGGAAGATATTTATGATAAGCTCTTTATTCCCGATGCTTCCCCGGAAAGCACTTTAAGCGTTACCTGCGAAGTAATAGAACCAATGGGTTCTGAGGTCTACGTGCACTTAACTACCGGCAAAAACGCCTTTATCGCCAGAATGGTAACCGGCACCGATGAACGGGCAGAGATAGGCCAGGATATAGACCTGGTGTTTGATATGAGCAAGATTCATTTTTTCGAATCTAAGACTCAAAAGATTATCATTTAAATTTAAAGATTCTTTTAATGATTACCTGCCTGTTTACCCTATCTTTTAGCAGTGCCCCGTCTAAATCTTATCTTTTCTTCATTTTTTTGGGAATTATTTTAATCACGGTATTTTTCTGGCAGAGGATTAAAGGAAAAAAGCGGTTAAATGAGATCAAAATAGAAAAAATGGAGGAGGAAAAAAGAAACCTTATTTTAGAATATGAGAAAAAAAAATCTTTAAGTGAAACATTTAATAAAAGGCTTCAGAGATACTCTACTTTAAAAAATGTAATCGAGGTTTTAAGTTCTACGTTATCTTTAAAAGAACTGTCGGAGTTAATAATTACTCAAACTTCTAAGGTTATCGGGAAAGGCGATACTTGTCTTTTGTTCTTGATTGACAGCAAAAGCGGAGGCTTTTCTTTATTGAGACAGCAAAGAGGATTTGAGTTTACTAAAATGGAATTTGGGAAACGGGGAGATATATTTGACCAGTGGGTCTTAAGGCAGAAACAGCCGTTAATAATCACAGATATCCAGAAGGATTTTCGATTTAGCCTGGATAATTTTAACAAAGAAGGCCAGCGGTCTTTAATAATTGCGCCGGTAATCAGTAAGGAAAGAATAATAGGCTTGCTTCGTATAAACGATAAAACCGCTTATGCCTTTTCTCCCAATGACTTGAGGCTGTTAGTTATTATTTCCGATTTCGCTTCAGTAACCATAGAGAATGCCCTTCTTTATCAACGGACCGAAGAATTAGCCATTAGAGACGGACTTACTTCTCTTTATGTCCAGACTTATTTCAAAAAGCAATTAGCAGAAGAGTGTGAAGAGGCAAAGATACATAAAACCGGTTTATCTGTTTTAATGTGTGATTTAGATTATTTTAAGGAGTATAATGACCAATATGGCCACACAGCCGGAGATATTCTTTTAAAGCGCATGGCTGAAATCTTACGACAAAAAATTGGCAAAGATGGTTTGGTGGCTCGATACGGAGGGGAGGAATTTGCCATAATACTTCCCGGTAAGAATAGAGAACAGGCTGGGGTTGTTGCCGAAGCCATCAGGGGAGCAATAGATAAGGAAATATTTCTTTTAAGGAGAAAAAAGACTAAAATTTCTGTTTCAGTAGGAGTGGTCAGCTTTCCTCAGAGTGCCCTGGATGCCGAAACGCTGATTGCCGGGGCTGACAATGCGCTCTATAGGGCAAAAGAACAAGGAAGGAACCGCGTATGCTTTTTATAAGCGCCTTTGTTTTAATTATTGGAACTATTGCCGGTTACCTTTATTATATAAACCGCAGAGAGGAAACCTTATCCCGGAATAGGTCAACCGAGATTAGACGCGGGTGCTTAGAACTTAAAAATAAGATTAAAAAAATAGATAATCTTAACATTGAACTGGACTATAACCTGCTTCAGGTCTCTTCGCTTTATGAAGTTACCAAGGATATGAGCGCGGCCCTGGAATTCTCCGAGATTTTTACTATTTTAAGCGGAGTAATACGGAGAACATTCGATTTTAAAAAGAGCAGGTTAATTTTAGTCACTGAAACCGAAGATCCTGGCTCGATTGAAAAGATTTATGAGATTCAAAAGGGAGGTTTCGTACAGGAAAGAATTCCACTTGCTGAAAAAAGAAAGGTAACAATGCTGGAGAGGGAGTTAAGAGCCAGGCCAACCGAAGTAGATATTGAGGGTTTTGACCAGAATGTAACCAGGCTTTTAT
>JAYEPI010000103.1:0-2263 GCA_034723835.1 Candidatus Omnitrophota bacterium
TTCCTCTAAAATCCCTAAAAAAGAAGCATCTTTATCTAACACCATCTTCCTGGCCTCTTCTTCATTGGATAGCCATCCACAGCCAAAAAGTACCGCGAGCATCGATAAGCAAACGCCCGGAATAAAAACCTTGTTTACTTTCATCATTTTCCTCCCGCTATATATTTAATCTTCAAGGAGTATTTTGCCGTCTTAACCGGCATCTTTTTGAACTAAACAGGTAACTTATTATTGCACGAACAATAAATCTATTCAAGAAAAAAATACCGTGCCGCCCGGTTAGTATGTAATTTTTTACTATATACTGACAACCACCTGAAAAGGTTTCTCCTGATGAGAGTATGACAGAAACAGCTTCCCGTCTTTATAACTAAAGGAACCTTCCTTACCATCAATTAAAACTCGTTTGGGTTCTTTAGAAAGCTCCAACACCAAACCGCCTTTGAGATCGGGGTGGCCCGCAACCTCAAACTTTATCCGGCCGTCAGCGGCATCCATAGACAAAAGTTCGGAGGTAGCATACTTTAAAACAGCTTCTTCGCTTAATCTTAGATTAACCGGCGTAATAAAGCCGTATGTGGGTGGCATTAACAGCTTCTCCTCAAACGGTATAATAATCTCTTCTTTACCGGCGGGACCTTTAACTGTTAGCCGTACGGCCTGGGCATTACGGTGATAATTAAGAACGTAGAGATAACTGTACTCTTCATTGAAAAGCTGTCCGGCAATTATCTCCGGGTTGTCAACAAGAGTGTGCTTTTTTATTTTATCAGTCGCTATCAGCCTGCCGTAAGCCTCTAAATGCTCTCCCAATTCATAACTAAAGGCTGTTCCCAGCACCGTCACTCTTCCTTTGCCCGCATTTTTTGTCAGGCCGCAGCATTTTCCCTCTTCCGTCCTGGCAATAACTTCCGAAGCATCTTCCTCATAAAGATTGATTCTGGACAGGCATTGAAAATCCTTAACCCCCAGGAGATCTATTTTAGGTGTCACCGGAAAAACCGCCTCTTTCCTCTTAACGCCGCATTCATCCTCGAGATAAACGCATTCATTTAAGTCTAAATCCTTATTTGGGAAGGTGGGCATAATGATTAAGTGCCCTCCGCCTTTTACGTAATCAGCCAGCTTCTCCTGCGTGTCTTTATCCATATAATCCAGGGAAATTATCCAGAGCTGTTTATACTTCTTCAATCTTTCTAAGGCTGCCGCCTGGATATCCTCAACAACAAAGTCTTCATTAAGCACCTGAAGAGATCTTAAGAGCCCGTCAAAAAGGACCTGATCCCTCAGCCGTTTTGGGTCGTAGGATAAACCCAAGTCAGAGACATCCATTTTTCGCTTGCCAAAAGCAGGAATAGTAAACTCTGTATGATAATACGGACGGTATAAACCAACACAAATTTCCGCGTGCTTCTTAACATTTATTAAATTCTCACCGTGCGTTTTAATAAACTTTCCCAAATTCCTGATGACTTCGTACAGATCGCTTTGCCCGCCTTTAACGTCAAGAGGAGTCTGCCAATAGAAAACAGGCCCCAGGTCGCCCTTTCTCGGAGGATTTACACCCTGCGAAAACATATAAAAGTTCATTCCTTTCATGCCGTGGGCCAGACAGGCTTTATAAAAAAGATTTAACTCATTCGCGTATACGCGGGTCTTATGATGGCGGCTGCCGGCTTGCATCTCTATCCCCAAAACAGGATATCTGTGTCCCTGCAAAGCACGCACAACCTCATTGCAAATCAAATCATCATGCATATTCCTGAAGTCTACCGTTTCAGGAATATGGTCAACTCCCAGCATAATCTCAGGGCACAGATTACCCAGCTCATCATACATAATTATGTTAACCGGATACTCCAATGCCCGGCCGTCTATCCAGCCTGGGAGATTATGAAAAGCCGGTATCGTTATCTTAAAGCTCCTTGCCTCTTTAAGTAAATGAATAAGATAGGCGGCATAGTACCAGCGGTAAAAAAGATGCCAATCTCTATACTTCAGATAATCTTTTTTATTTTTTACCTTTTCCGAAGGGGCTTTTACTTCACTAAATTTTTCGTAGTTTGTCTGGTAAACTTCATTCAACTTCGCTATATCCCTGTAGTTCTTTTTCAGAAAATCGTGATAGTGCCTGATGCATCCCCGGTTGTAATCACCCTCAGCGGAAAACCAATAATAAAAGGCTATTTCATTACATAATTGCATCATAATAATCATTTTGTTGTTACTAATCTGATACTTCTCAATTATCGGCCTTACATTT
>JAYEPI010000104.1:0-9358 GCA_034723835.1 Candidatus Omnitrophota bacterium
ATCGAGAACGAACAGTTAAGCCTAAGATTTGCTAATGGCTGTCGCATCTTTTTGCCGGCATTTTATTTTGAGCTTAAATAGTTGCAAGGGGATGGGATTTATGATAATATAAAAAAACTTGGAGCTATAGAAATGAAGATTGTTAAAAGAAAACTTTTAGGAGAGCTGGGGTTGATTATCCTGGCTATTTTTTTGGTATTTCTCTTTTCCCGGACCAGCTTGATGCAGGTCCTGGAACTAAAGGCGCTTGACTGGCGCTTTCAACTGCGGAAAACAAGGCCGATTAGCGATAAAGTTATACTTATCGGGATAGATGACCCAAGCATCGAAGCCCTTGGCCGCTGGCCCTGGCCAAGGGAATATCACGCCGGTTTAATCGAGGCATTTTCTAATCAGGATTATAAACCAAAAGTGGTTGGCTTTGATATATTATTTACCGAGCCAAACGAAACCTGCCCGGAATGCGATCAAGAATTAGTTAAGGAAACAAAAACTGCCGGAAATGTCGTATACGCATATTTTTTTGAAGACAAAAAAGGGAAAGCTATTCTTCCCTTTCCGGAATTAGCCAAAGTTTCTCAGGGCGGATTTATAAACGCGCCTCCGGACAAAGATGGTATTACCAGATTTTCTCCTTTGATGATTAAATTTAAGGAGAAACACTACCCATCATTAGACCTTCAGTTAATTATGAATTATCTGGATATCAGCCCGGAAGATATTGAGATAATTCACGGTAAGTATATCAATATAAAAAAAAGCCTCCAGGGCGCGTTTAAGATTCCGATTGATGATGATTTTAGGATGCTGATAAATTATGCCGGAGATTTAGATAAATTTGAGGGTTATTCGGCAGTGGGAATTTTAAAGGCCGCCAGCCAGATAAAAAAAGGAGAAAAGCCCTGTATTCCTCTTTCTGATTATAAAGGCAAGATCGCCTTAGTAGGACTGACTGCTACCGGGACTACGGATTTAAGAGCAACCCCGTTTTCTCCTAAGAGTCCGATGGTCAGCGTCCACGCCAATGCCCTTAACAGTATCTTAAAAAAAGATTTTCTGACCCCTGTTAATGCCTGGATAAATTATTTAGTATTTATTTTACTCGGCCTGGGTGTTGCTTTTATCAGCCTGCGGCTTAAGCCCTTAAAAAGTATCTTAACCGTCTTAGGGGTTTTATGCTGTTATTTAGCTGTTAATTTTTATCTCTTCGTCCGGCAAGGATTATGGTTAGCAGCAGCCGGGCCTCTGGCAATAATTTTATCGGTTTATTTAGTTATGATCGGCTACCGCTACATTATTGAGGAAAAAGAAAAACGCTGGGTTAAAAAGGCCTTTGGCCATTATGTCCCGGCCGGTGTTATGAATGAGATCTTAAGCGACCCCAACAAATTGAAATTAGGCGGTGAGAAAAAAGACTTAAGCGTATTGTTTGCCGATATAAAAAGTTTTACTCCTTACTGCGAGCGGCATTCGCCGGAAGATGTAGTGCATATTCTTAATGAATATTTCGACCGGATGACCGAAGTTGTGTTTAAGCATAACGGAACCTTAGATAAATTTATCGGGGACGCGTTAGTGGTGATGTTCGGCGCGCCCTCGAAATATTCCCATCCTGACCATGCCAAGTGGGCATGCCTTACTGCCCTGGATATGGCAGGAGAGCTTAAGTCTCTGCAGGAAGAATGGCAAAAACAGGGAAAAGAAATACTGGATATCGGGATCGGCATAAATACCGGCGAGATGCTGGTTGGCAATATGGGTTCTACCAAGATAATGGATTATACGGTCATCGGTGATGAGGTAAATTTAGCTTCCCGGGTCCAGGGTTTAACCCGAAACTACAATGTTAGAATTATTATCACCGAAGCTACTTACAATAAAGTAAAAGATATAGTAGAAGCAAGGCCTTTGGGAGAGGCCAAGGTCAAAGGAAAAGATAAAACTGTGATTATTTATGAACTGGTGGGATTGAAGTAATACACAGATATGTTTGTCATTCTGCGGTTCAACTGCAGAATCCAGAGAAATGGCGTTTAACTGGATCCTGCGGTCAAGCCGCAGGATGACGATTGGTCAAGTCGCAGGATGACAGTCTCAAAGAATTTGATTGTTGAAAAGCGATAGACGTGATAAGATATGGTGGAGTCAAAGGTCATGAAAAGGGTCACAAAGGTTGAGATCAAGGTTATTCAAAGAAGGGTCAAAGACCTCTCCAGTCTTATAGAAGTCAGCAGAGTTATAAACTCGACCCTGGACTTAACCGAGCTATTGGACATAGTCATGAAGATTGCCAAAAAGGTTATGAGGGCCGAGGCAAGTTCTTTGATGTTGATTGACGAGCAGGCTAAAGAATTGGTTTATGAAGTTGCCCTGGGCAGTAAGGGTAAAGAAATTAAGAAAAAATTCAGGTTAAAGATAGGCCAGGGGATAGCCGGATGGGTGGCAAAATACCGCAAGCCGCTTTTAGTCAAAGATGTTACCAAAGACCCCCGTTTTTTTGGTAAGCCCGATAAAACCACCGGGTTTAAAACCCGGTCAATTCTTTGTGTTCCAATGAATGCCAAAGACAAGACCATTGGGATATTGCAGGCTATTAACCCGCTGGATAGGACTATGTTTAGCGAAGAAGATACCGACTTGTTTACTGCCTTTGCCAGCCAGGCTGCTGTAGCTATAACCAATGCCAGGATGCACAGGGATATACTGGAAAAACAAAAGGTAGAGCAGGAACTGGCTATTGCTCATAAGATTCAGCAGAGTTTTCTTCCCGCCGGTTATCCTAAGGTTGAAGGAATTAGTTTATATGCGCGCAGTATTCCCGCCCGGGAAATAGGAGGGGATTTTTACGATTTTATAAGGCTGGATAAAGATTGCCTGGCGGTAGTGATGGGTGATGTTTCGGGAAAGGGTGTTCCGGCGGCGTTATATATGGTTAAGACAATAACCGAGATTAGAAATCAGGTCAGTGAATTTCGCCGGCCGGACAGGCTGCTTTCAGCGGTCAACAATATTTTGGTCAATAAGGCTATGCGGGGGATGTTTGTTACCGTAGTCTATATGGTTTTGAATACCAAAAAAAAGACCGTTGTTTTTTCTAATGCCGGCCATCTTTCACCGCTATTTTTAAACATCCCTTCTGGAAAAACCAGTTTGCTGGAAAAAAGCAGGAGCCTTCCTTTAGGGATAATTTCCAATGCTGAATATACTAAGACTGAAATAGATATTAAAGGGGATAATTTATTATTTATTTATACCGATGGAGTAACTGAGGCCAGAGATAAAAATTCCAGCGAATTTACTATTGGAAGATTAAAAAAAGTAATTAAGCAGGCAAGGTCAACAGGCTTGACGGCAAAGTCCGCGGTAAATTTTACAATTGATAAAGTGCTTGATTTTTCAAAGGGAGCTGTCCAGCATGATGACCTGACTGCTTTGGCTGTAAGAACAAAAAGTGGATACTAGATGCCAGATACTGGTAGAGAGAAGTAAAGACATTGAAAATGGATAAGAAATTTAACCCCGGTGAAATTAAACTGTCAATAGCCAGCGACCCCAAATGGATGGCGCTGGTGCGCGGCGTTATCTCTAATGCAGCAGCCAGGATGAATTTTAAAAGGAGCCAGATAAAAAGGTTGGTCCTGGCTGTTGATGAGGCCTGCACAAATGTCATCAAACATGCCTATTCGGGAGATAAGAATAAACAGATTATAATCTGTTCTAAGGTATTTGATGATCGTCTGGAGATATTGATTAGGGATTTTGGGCAGAAGGCTGATCCGGACACCTTTAGACCCAGGGAATTAAAGGATATAAAACCCGGAGGCCTGGGGATGTATTTTATTAATAAGGCAATGGATGAGGTTAAATATAATACTTCTTTGCCGGATGGGACCGAACTTTGCCTGGTTAAGTATAAGAAAAAGAAACAAAATTAAGGAGAAGAAATTATGGATAGCGTTGAATTTTTAAAGAAGGTTTCTTTGTTTAAGTCTTTAGATGAAGAACAAATTAAGGAATGTGCCGGGATTGCTAAGAAGGTTTTTTACGGTGAAAAAGAAAAGATTATTTCAGAAGGAGATGTCAGCACCAGCATTTATATAATTCAATCCGGCCTTGTTCATATTAGCAAAGAAATAGGTAATACGGAAAAGTTATTGGCGGCATTAAGAAACGGCGATTTTTTCGGAGAGATATGTATGTTTGATTCCGGGATTCGTTCGGCTACTGCCGTTGCTATAGCCAGGAGTGAGTTATTGGAAATAAAGAAAGAGGCATTTGACGATTTGATAAACAGAAAACCGCAAATTGGGGCAAAATTGCTTTATGCAATGATGAGGGAAATGGCGCGCAGGCTTCGGGGCAGCGATGAAATGGTAAAGAATTGGATAATGTGGGTTAAAGCAGTACAGGAGGCGAGTAAATCATGAAAAAAACGTTAGTTTTTGTTTTGGTTTTAACCTTAGTTTATTTAGCTTTTTTTTGTTCAGTTAGTTATGCCGGACAGGATGCCAGGGTCATTTATGTAAAGGGGGATGTTAAGATAAATCGCATTAGGGCCGGGATTACAATGGCGGTTAAAGAAGGGGATAAGATAATTACCGCAAAAGGGTCTTATATCGAAATAGGGTTTGACGAGTCTTTGAAAAATAATGTAAAAATAGACCAAAACTCTTTTGCTGTTATAAAAAAGATTACCCCGCAGCAAATCGATATTAATTTATTAAACGGTAAAATATTTTCACTGCTGGAAAACGTCGGTGAAAACGAAACATTCAGGATTATTACGCCGGTAGCAGTAGTCGGTGTCAGGGGAACGGGTTTGAGCTCAAAGACAAACCAAAAAGAATCCGAATTCGTTGCCTTTGAAGATAAAATATTTGTCCGGGGAATAACTGATGATGGTGGTTTGATGAATGAAGTAATTGTCCGGCAGGGATGGAAGGCAGGCGTTAAAAGGTTTGGTTCTCCCGGGAAGCAAAACAAAATCTCCAAAAAGGAAAAAAGGCAATGGCGAAAATGGAAACGGCTTTTAAACAAGCACGTTAAGGATTTTCCGGGAAAAGAGGCTGGTGATTACAGCGGTAAAGAGAAAAAGTTTCAGAAGATTATAGAAAGAACAGATTCCAATGTTGAAAAAAGCGATATGGAGAAGATTGAGAAAAGAACGGAACAAGAACAAAACGGCGGTAGAGAAATAATAGCCCACTGAAAATAAGATTCCAGAAAAATTGTGAAAAAAAGAATAGTTTTAGGAAGCGGTTTGATAGTTTTTTTGTTTTTTTCTAATGTCCTTAATGCCCAGGAGGATAAAGAGATCAAATATCCCACTTTGGCGCCTGAAGCCCGGGAACTAAAACCAGCCTATGAGGCAGGGGAAGGGGAGTTTAATTTTAGCCTGTCTATCAGCGAAGGATATGATAATAATGTAAAATTGGATTCTTTAAGAAGAGAAGATACCTTTTCTGAACAGGACTTGAGCTTGAGCTATCAGCGGCCTTTTACGGATATAATAACTTTTTTTATCGAGGATGACTTATCTAATATCACCTATTATGAATTTTCCGACGAAAGCCTGATTTCTAATGATTTAAAAGCCGGGTTGGATATGGAATTTAGCGATAGATTAAAGGCAAGGATAGGTTATGATTTTGAGGTGTTAAGATATTATCAATTAGGCGAGGGTGATTACTGGAGCAATATCCCGCTGGTAAATTTGAAATATTATATTACCAAAGATTTCTACGGGATTATTGGATATAAATATATAGACCGCAGTTTTATTAAAAGACGGATAAGAAACAACGCCTTTGTACTGCTGGATAAAAAAAGAAAAGATTCCCGGCATGTGTCTATCTGCGAGATAGGTTATTTATTTTCTCAGACATTATTAAAGCTCAAGAATGAATATTATCGGAATAATTCCAATGATCAATATTTTAATTACTACGACTATTGGGCGGATACGGTTACTTTGAGTGTTATTCATATGTTTAATGATAAATTGTATGGTTTTTTAAGCTTTGGCCGTCAATGGAGGCAGTATAATGATAGATTAACCCGGCTTCCGCTGGCGACGTTTCCAGTACAGGAGGATAAATTACTCTTAGGATATGCCTGCTTAAACTATGATATTACCGAAGATATGTCTTTAAATATAGACTATGCCTATCGCGAGAACGATTCCAACGACCCGGACTGCAAATATTCCGGCAGTATAATATCGGGAGGGCTTAATGTCGCCTTTTAATTACGGAGATATAATTCAATAGATACCTGGATCCTGCGGCTAAACCATGGGATGACGAAAAAAATTAGTATCAATTGTCATCCTGCGGCTTGACCGCAGGATCCAGAGAAACGGAGATAAATTATGGAATTAGCTATCAGAGAAAAAAATAACGTAAAGATAATGGACTTAAAAGGCGAGGTGGACCTTTATAGCTCGCCGGCAATCAGAAAAGAGTTTGACGGCCTGATTAAAAAAAAGGAAAGGGCTATTTTGATTAATTTAGAAAAGGTTAGTTATATTGACAGTTCAGGCCTGGCTACTTTTATTGAAGCAATGCAAAAGATATCTAAGTACAAAGGGAAACTAAGGTTGACAGGTTTGCGGCAGTCTATCAAAAACGTATTTGAGGTTGCCCGGTTAGACGGTGTATTTTCCATATTCGATAATGAAGCCGGCGCGCTAAAAAGCTTTTAGAGGGTTATAAAGTGAAAACATTATTTGGTTATCTTGGACGCAAAGCCATTACTTTTTTAAACCATATTTCCAGTATTTATCGTTTGTCCCAAAAAGCGGCTTATTGGTTCTTTATTGCGCCGTTTAAGAAAAAATTCCTGAAATCAAATCACCTGTTTATTCAGATGGTAGAGATTGGAGTGGGTTCGGTCCCGATTGTTTTTCTGATTTCCTTATTTATGGGAATGGTTCTGGCTATGCAGACTGCTTATCAGCTTCAGAAAATGGGAGCCTTAATGTATGTGGGAAGCCTGGTTGCTGTATCTATGACCAGAGAAATAGGTCCGTTACTTACTGCTATAGTGATAGCCGGCAGGTCCGGTTCGGCCATGGCAGCGGAATTAGGAACAATGAAGGTTTCCGAAGAAATAGATGCCTTAGAGACTATCGGAATAAACCCGGTTAAATTTTTAGTAGTTCCCCGGATTCTGGCTATAGTGATTATGCTTCCCTGTTTGACTATTCTTGCTGACTGGTTTGGAATGTTAGGCGGTTATATTATCGGAGTGGGTAATTTAGGAATTTCATCCGGGCTTTATATCTCAAAGACTATCGATGCCTTAATATTAAAGGATATATTTACCGGCCTGATAAAAAGTGTGGCATTTGCCGGGATTATCGGAATGGTCGGATGTTATCAAGGGTTTATCGTTAAAGGCGGGGCTGAAGGGGTAGGTAAGTCTACCACTACTTCAGTAGTGCTTTCTACAATACTGATTATTCTTGCTGACTGCATATTTACTGCGATATTTTATTTTGTTTTTCCCTGAAAATGACACAGTAGTGCCGATAGGAAAGAAGATGGGTTCTAAAAACAAGAAAATAAACATACAGAAGCGGACAGAACAGATGATCGGGGATGATCATAAAGCAACCCGGTCTATTATAGAAAATGCCCCGTTTGGCATTTATGTAGTAACAGATAAGGGCAATATCGATTATGTAAATCCCGCAATGCTTGAAATATCGGGTGAAACTTATGAGAAATTTTTGCATTTGAACATATTTGACCTGTCCATCTTCAAAGAGATAGGGCTTACAGATAAAATAAAAGCAGGGCTAAAAGGTGAGCATTTTAAGATAAATTCTGTTGAGTATACTTCGCATTGCAGCCAAAAGACCGCTATTGTAAATTTTATTGGCATACCGTTAAAAGGAGCGGAGACGAGAAAGGTGCTTATTGTTACCGAAGACATCACTGAACAGAAAAAGGTGGAAGACGATCTTAGAAAGGCTAACGAGAAATTGAAAGGACTTAACCAGCTGAAGTCCGATTTTATTTCCACGGTTTCTCATGAAATTCGTACTCCCTTGACTTCTATTAGAGAATCAATTTCCCAGATGTTAGAGGGGGTGACGGGAGAAATTAACGAAGCCCAGAAGGATTTTTTATCCATTGCCTTAGAAAGTATTGATTCGCTGTGGGGTGTAGCAACTGGTCTTTTAGATGTTTCTAAGATTGAAGCCGGCAGAATCGAGCTTGAGAAGAAATTGACTAACATATGTGAAATTGTAAAAAATACAGCTCAAGGATTTCAAAACTTGTTTAAAAACAAAAGAATAGTTTTAAGCTGTATCATGCCCAGGGAGGGTGTGAGCGTATTTGTCGATGCAGAAAAGATTATGCAGGCAGTTTCCAACCTTATATCAAATGCTTACAAGTTTACCAGGAAAGGCGGAAGGGTCACAATTTCAGTAAAAAATAAAAAGAAGGAAGTAGAAGTGGCCGTGAAGGATACGGGCATAGGAATTGCCAAGGCGAATATCCCGAGATTATTTGATAAATTTAGGCAGTTCGGCCAAACCGTCGATGTTGCAGAAAAGGGGACAGGTTTGGGACTTGTTATTTCCAAAGGCTTGATAGAAATGCACGGTGGAAAGATTTGGGTAGAATCGGAACTGGATAAGGGCAGCAGATTTGTATTTATTCTGCCTAAGGTAAGAAGCGGGGTTATCTTTAAGGAATATCTCAGGAGAGGGATGAAAGAGGCGGTTGATAAAGAGTCAGTTTTATCTTTAGTGGTTTTAAGAATAGAGAACTACAATAAACTGGATAGAATATTAAGCAATATAAGATCAAAGGATATATTAAGAAACATGGAGAAAAAAGTTAAAGAGGTGCTGCGAAAAAATGAGGATATATTTTTAATAAATGATACCGGTGAATGTGTTGTGTTGCTTATTGACACGGGCAGAGAGGGAACTATAATTATCAGGAATAGGATTATAAAAGTCGTAAAAAAATACATGGATGATTTTCGAAAAAAGCATAAAATTGAATTAAGAATCAACAGCAGTATGGCTACGTATCCTGAAGAATCCGGAACGACCGAAGAATTGCTTTTACGGGCTCGTGTTAATTTAGATATGTCTTTAAAAGCGGAAAACAGACAGAGTCTTCGGATGGATTATAAAATAGATGTTGGATTTATCGAAGGAAATAAAAAAACGGTAGCTACACAGTCTGTAAATATAAGCGAATTAGGCATTTGTATTTCTTCCAGCCACTATAACAAAAAGGGAACAAAGAACGAACTTATTCTTGAATTTCCCAAACGTTTTGGGGTTATAAAGGTCAAGGCCGAAACAAAATGGATAAAAAAGATAGAAAGAACA
>JAYEPI010000105.1:0-9231 GCA_034723835.1 Candidatus Omnitrophota bacterium
GCAAAATATGTAATCCACGCAGCAACTATGGGCATGGATTTTCAAACTGATGAGCTAAAGATACGAAAGTCATCTGCCGGCAGTTTTAATATAGCCGGGCAGTTAAGGATTGCCTCAATTGCTTTTCCTGCTCTGGGCTGTGGAGTGGGAAAGTTTCCTTATTTGGCTTCGGTGAAGATCATGGCTCAGGAAATGTTCAGGCATTTAAGAAAAAAAGAGCAGTATCTAAAAAAAATAATTTTCTGTTTATATAGTGAAGAGCCCTATAAGGTTTTTAATAAAACTCTCTTTAGGTATCTTGGGCATATTACTGATAGATTTCAAAGCGGGCCGTTTGTTACTGTAGATGCGATTATCGAAATTGACAAAAAAATAGTATTGATTAAAAGGACCAACCCGCCGTTTGGTTGGGCCCTGCCCGGTGGATTTGTCGATTATGGAGAAAGCTTAGAACAAGCTGTCCGGCGCGAGGCGAAAGAAGAAACAGGCCTTGAGCTGGAAGGATTGAGGCAGTTTCATACTTATTCTGAACCGGATAGAGATCCCCGGTTTCACACTGTTTCTACGGTTTATACTGCTCAGGGTAAGGGGAAACCCTTTGCTGGAAGCGACGCGGGTTCGCTGGCTGTAATAGGATTAGATGAACTGGATAAATACAAGCTCGCCTTTGACCATAGAGAAATAATCAAGGTTTATTTTAGAGGTTAGGGACAATAAATTGATGGTTAAAAAATTAATTATTGGATTGATTATTTGGGGATTTGTTCTGTTTGCTTTAAACCAGGCTTGGGCAGAAATTTCCCGCCGGCCGAGTGAAGTATATGTTAAGGAAAGACAACTAATTGTGAAAAAGCGCCTTACGGATGGCCGGTTAAGCCAGCCCGGGCCTTATATAATTAAAGGTATTACCTGGTCGCCGGCAACAAGGTCGCCCGAGGTTGGGCCCAATCCTTTAAAACCCGGTTGGTCTGTCCAGTATGGATTTTTTTTTGATTGGCCCGGCCGTAATCCTTCGGGCCGTGAAGTCTTTCTTTATTGGCTGAAGAGCCAGTACCCGAGGTATTACTTAATTGATATTCCATTGATGAAGCGGATGAACGTAAATACCGTTCGGGTCTATGATGATTTTGGAACCGATCCCCTGGTTTATACCGAAATTTTAGACGAATTTTATTACAATGACATCATGGTTATTATGAACCTCGTAGTTTCAAAAGCCGACATAGAAAGTGAAACCTATCTTAAAATAGTGGAGTGGTGCAAAAACCATCCGGCGATTCTAATGTGGTCTTTGGGCAATGAGTGGAATTTTGAGTATAATAAATACTGGGGTTATCAGACTGTTGCCCAGGGAGCAAGGGCCACTAATCGGGTTGCCCAAAAGGTTAAGGCCATTGACCCAATGCATCCGGTAAGTTCTTGTTTGGGAGATAGATTTAGTGACCTTAAGCCGAGTAATACGGTTGCCTGGATTGTGGAAAATTGTCCGGATGTAGACCTCTGGGGAATAAATATATATCGGGGAAAAAGTTTCCGGAATCTTTTTATCCAGTGGCAAGAGGCCAGTTCCAGGCCGTTTTATATAAGTGAATTTGGCACCGATTCCTTTAAAACAAAAGATGTTACCCAGGTTGATGCTTACCGGGCTGATAATTGCCGGGGCGGGGAGGATCAAAATATGCAGGCAGACTTTGTCATTCAACTTTGGGATGAAATAGTAAAGCATCTTTCAGCAATTAACCCTGTATCTTTTTGTCTTGGCGGGACAGTTTATACGTTTAACGATCATTTATGGAAGGTGGGTTCCTATCACGTGGGATTGGACGGTCTCATCGATTACAGCGACCCTGATGAAGCCAGGAGTTTTCTCGATTACAATAGCGAAGGATTTTTTATACCGGACAGCCATCCTGATAATGTTGCTAATGAGGAATATTTTGGGGCGGTAGATGCTGACCGTAACCCTAAAATGCTGTTCTGGAAATTGAAGGATTACTATAGTAAATTACACTTAGATCACCAACAACGCTAATTTATGCTAATTAGCGGCAATTAGCGTATAAACCGAAATTAAAATTGTAACAATTAGCGGCAATTAGCGTTAAAAAATTAGCGGTAATTCGCGTTTTAAATGAAAATTGTTTTTTTAGGGACAAACGGCTGGTATAATACAACTCTTGCAAATACGACTTGTATCTTTATTGAAACAGAAGGGCATTATATTATCTTTGACGCTGGTGACGGTCTTTATAAAATTGATAGATTTATTAAGCAAGCTAAACCGATACACCTTTTTTTAAGTCATTTTCACTTAGACCATATTACTGGACTGCATACCCTGAATAAATTTAATTTCCCCCAAGGCCTTAAAATTTACGGACAGAAAGGGATAAGGGAATTTTTAACCCGGGTTATTTGTTCGCCCTATTCTGTTGATATAAGTAAGTTACTCTATAAAGTGGATCTTTTGGAAATAGAAGAAGGATATCATCGCCTGCCATTTTTAATAGAATGCCGAAGGCTAAGGCATTCTACCGAGTGTTTTGGTTATCGGTTGGAAATAAACAACAAGGTCATTACTTATTGTCCTGACACCGGAGTTTGCGATAATGCAATGATATTGGCAAGAGATGCCGATCTGGTTATGTGCGAATGTTCTTTAAGGTCCGGGCAGGATAATAAGGCCTGGCCCCATCTAAATCCAGAACTGGCAGCTCAAATAGCAAATAAAGCCAAGGCGAAAAAAATGGCGTTGATACACTTTAATCCCCATTTTTATCCCTCAACTGTCGAAAGGAGGATAGCTGAACAGGAAGCAAAAAGGATATTTAACAATTCATTTCAGGCTGTCGATGACCTGGAGATTTTTATCTAAAGGAGGATAGATTATGGATTTTAACACACCGGAAGATATAATCAATATAGGCAAAAAGGAATTTGGTAAATATAAGCAGCTTATTCCAATTATAATTATAGGTTTAATTATATTGATAGGTTTAACCGGAATGCTTTATTCTGTCGGGCCGGACGAAGTGGGCGTGGTGCAGAGGTTTGGTAAATATGTGACCGCGACCTCTTCCGGCCTGCATATGAAACTGCCTTTCGGGATTGATAGGGTAACGCCGGTAAAGGTAGAGCGGGTATTTAAGGAAGAATTCGGAACAAGAACCATACGTCCGGGGATAAGGAGCGAATATTCCAGCCGATCGTATCTTGATGAATCTTTGATGCTTACCGGCGACCTTAATATTTTAGATGTGCGCTGGATCGTGCAATTCAGGGTAAAAGACCCGGTTAAACTGCTTTTTAGCACAAGAGATCCTCAGGATAATGTCCGGGATATTTCGGAAGTTGTTATGCGGCGATTTGTGGGTGATTACAGTGTAGATGAAGCGCTTACGACGAAGAGAGAAGAGATCAACGACCTTGCCCAGATTGAAGTGCAAAAGATATTGGATAATTATCAAACCGGTATTCAGGTGGTTACTGTTAAATTATTAGACGTCAATCCTCCTGATGAGGTAAAGCCGGCCTTTAATGAGGTCAATGAAGCTAAACAGGAAAAGGAACGGCTGATTAATCAGGCCTGGGAGGCCTATAATAAAGCTGTTCCCCGGGCAAGGGGTGAAGCGGAAAAGACAGTTCGCGAGGCTGAAGGATATGCCTTGGATAAGATAAACCGGGCCAAGGGAGAGGCAGAGAGATTTAATGTTATTTTAACAGAATACAAAAAAGCCCCGGATATAACTCAAAAAAGGCTTTATCTGGAGACATTGATGCATGTCCTGCCTAAATCCAAACAGAAATATATAATTGACCCAAAACAATCTTCGATATTACCCCTGTTGAACATTGGCCAGAAGGGAGAGATTAAACAATGAAACCAATTTTAAAAATATTTACTGCCTTAGTTATCTTGGTGATAATCGCGTTTATGAGCGGGTTGGTGTATGTGGTGGATGAAACTAAACAAGTAGTAATTACTCAGTTTGGCAAACCTATAGGAAGGCCGGTTGTTGAGCCGGGGCTGCATTTTAAAAAGCCGGTTATTCAGCAGGTGCATTATTTTGAGAAAAGGCTTCTTGACTGGGACGGGGATCCTAACCAGATTCCAACAAAGGATAAGAGATATATCTGGGTTGATACCACAGCCCGCTGGAAGATTTCCGATGCCCTGAAGTTTCTGCAATCGGTAACTAATGAAATGGGCGCGCATGCCCGGCTTGATGACATTATTAATTCGGCGACCCGGAATGCCATTACCGGGCATGTCCTTGTTGAGACAGTGAGAAATTCCAACCGGATTATAGAAACCGAAGAAGAAAACAAAGATTTAGTGGTTACCGAAGAAGCCCTTGAGCAGATAAGAATAGGCCGGGGCGCTTTAGAAAAATTGATTTTAAAAGGAGCAAGAAAACTGGCTCCTCAGTATGGAATCAAGCTGATGGATGTGCGGATAAAACGCATTAATTATGTGGAAGCCGTGAGGGAAAAGGTTTATGACCGCATGATTGCCGAAAGAAAGCGGGCTGCTGAGATGTACCGCTCTGAAGGACAGGGCAAGCGCGCTGAAATAGACGGCCAGAGAGGGAAAGAATTAAAATTAATTACCTCTCAGGCCTATAAGACAGCCCAGGGTATTAAGGGTAAAGCAGATGCCGAGGCAATATCTATCTATGCCCGGGCCTACAGCCCGGATCCTGATTTTTATTCATTTTTAAAAACTTTAGAAACTTATCAAAAGACTATTGATCAAAATACCACTATAATTTTAACTACGGATAGTGATTATTATAAATATTTAAAAGGATTTGAGCTTGGAAAATAAAAAATCAGGGTTTGTCAATGGCTGATGTTAGGGCGCATGTTTTAATTTCCGGAATGGTTCAAGGAGTTTTTTTTCGCGCTAACATCCTTTACAGAGCTCAAGCCTTGGGTCTTGGGGGATGGGTAAGAAACTGCTGGGACGGCAGGGTAGAGGCAATTTTTGAAGGAAAAAAGTCAAAGGTGGATGAAGTAATTAGGTGGTGCCGGAAGGGCCCTGCCGGTGCGGTGGTAAAAAATGTAGAAGTTGTTTGGGAAGATTACCGGGAGGGATTTGATTCTTTCGTTATTAAATAAAAATTCATCCGATGGACGATAGAAGTAAAGAGTAGCGAGATTAAACGAATGACTAATTTCTAATTTCTAATTGACCTAAATAAATCCCAATGATCAATGACAAAATGACCGGAAAAATAAAGATTTGGTCATTGGGTATTGGATATTGGACATTAATTAGAAATTAGGTCAATTAGGTTAATTAGACATTTAATTCTCTTGCTGCTTTTTAAGAAGGAGGTTAATTTACCTATGAAGGGCGCGGTAAGGATGTTTGATGTATTCGGGATATCGATTAAGATTCATTGGACATTTTTTATTCTTCCGCTATTTGCGGGTTATGCCCTTACTCTTCAGTGCGGCCCGGGTTGTGGGGCCAGGGCGGTTTTTCTAATCTTATCCCTTTTCTTTATCGTAGTCTGTCATGAATTAAGCCACTCTCTGCAAGCCAAAAAATACGGTGTTAGGGTTAAGGATATAACTTTGCTTCCTATAGGAGGGGTGGCCTCTATGGAGTCTATTCCCGATAATCCCCGGCAGGAATTCGCTATAGCTATTTCCGGGCCGTTGTTTAATTTTATATTAGCCGCTGTGGTATATTTGCCGGTATATTTTCTTTTGGGACGCGAGATTTTATTCCGTATACCGGTGATGGAAAATTTGCAAAGCTGGCCCGGGACTTTTGCCAGTATCTTCTGGTTGAATTTAATCCTGGGTATATTTAATCTGCTTCCTGCTTTTCCAATGGACGGCGGCAGAATCTTTAGGGCCTTTCTGGCCCAGCAGATGAATTATTTAAAAGCTACCAGGATTGCTGTTGGTTTTGGGCATGTATTTGCTGTTTTTTTCGGTTTTTTAGGACTTTGGGCCGGTAATTGGATTCTGGTTATTATTGCTTTTTTCATATATACAGCTGCTTCCCAGGAAGAGCTGCAGGTAGAGATCAAGGCTGCCTTAAAAGCCTTTTGGGTAAAAGACATTATAGCTAAAGATTTCTTGAGTGTTTCACCGGATGACACTATGGCCAGGGTAATAGAAATTATGCTGCATTCCCGCGTGGAAGATTTCCCGGTGGTAGAGAAAGGTAAGATTGTGGGTTTGTTGACCCGTTTAGATATTACCCGGGCAATTCACTACTCGGGAATGAATAAAAGAGTAAAACAGGTAATGCGGAAGGAGTTTAAAGTAGTTAAGCCTTCGGATTTATTAGTTACTGTTCACCAGTTGATGCATCAGTCGGGACTTAAAGCGGTCCCTGTCTTGAAAGATAAAAAGCTCTATGGTATTATAACCCTGGAAGACATCAGTAAGGTTTATATGATTATGTCGGCGAAAAAGTAATAAATTGCTAGACTGTTAAATTGTTAAATTGATACTTCATATTAGCTATTTAGCAATTTAACAATATAATTTTCCCGTAGGAATTAAAAATGAAAAAAGTTTTAATCGCTGCAAGTTTACTGGCGGCAGATTTCGGGTTTTTATCTGCTGAAGTAAAGTCGGTCCAAAAAGCAGGCGCGGATTTACTCCATGTGGATATTATGGACGGCCATTTTGTCCCTAATATTACTATTGGCCCGGCTGTGGTTAGCGCGATTAAAACACAGACTAAACTACCGCTTGATGTTCATCTGATGATTGAGCATTCTGATAAGTATATACCTGTCTTTGCTGAAAGCGGCGCGGACTATTTAACTGTTCATATTGAGGCCTGTCCGGCGCCTTTAAAAACGATCAAGTTAATTAAATCATTTGGTTTAAAGGCCGGGGTTGCGCTTAATCCGAAGACCGGACTTGAGGGCATTAGAAGGGTATTAAAAGAGCTTGATTTAGTCCTGTTCATGACGGTTGAACCGGGGTTCGGCGGACAATCTTTTAAGCCTTCGGTCCTATCTAAAATTTATCAGCTTCGTCAAGCTTGGGACGGAGATATAGAGGTTGACGGTGGAATAAACCAGCAGACGGCAAAAGAGGCGATAAAGGCCGGAGCTAACATATTAGCGGCCGGGACAGCTATATTTAACGCCCGGGATAGAAAAAAAGCGATAAGAGAGTTAAGAGGGTTAAAATAAGAGTCAGAGTAAAAACTTTGACACTGGCGAACAAAGTGAGCGATGACACTTTGAATCTTTGATACTAATTAAGGAGGGAGTTTTTAGATGATTAAGTTTGGGACAGACGGGTGGAGGGCAATAATCAGCGACGACTTTACTTTTGAGAATGTTAAAATAGCGGCCCAGGCCATGGCTAATTTTATCAATAAGGATAGCTATGCTAAAAATAAAGAGATAATAATAGGCTATGATACAAGATTTCTTTCTGAAAAATATGCCCAGCTTATTGGTTGTGTTTTAGCAGCCAACGGAATAAGGGTATTGTTGGCCAGTAAAGCAACTCCTACTCCGGCAGTAAGTTTTACTATAGTCAATAGAAAACTGGGTGGCGGAATTATGGTTACCGCCAGCCACAATCCTGCCGAATTTAACGGCATTAAATATAAGGCATATTACGGAGGTTCGGCTGATCCTGAAACTATTAAAAAAATAGAAAGCGAACTTTATAAAGGAAGAGTTAAATTCTTATTTTTTGAAGAGGCCTGTAAGAGTTTGCTGAAAATGGAAGATGTAATCCCGGATTATCTTGAGGCAATAAGAAACTATGTTGATATAGGTCTTTTAAAAAAGGAGAAATTTAATTTACTGGTTGATGTTATGTATGGCGCAGGGGATAATTATATAGCCGGTCTTTTAGAAGGCGGAAGGTGCAGGGTAGATACTATTCACTCCCAGCGGAATCCGGGTTTTGGAGGAATGAGGCCGGAGCCTTCGGCTGAAAATCTCCGGGAAATGGCGGGACTTATGAAAAAAAGGGATTATTCTGTAGGCCTGGCTACTGATGGAGATGTAGATAGGCTGGGGGTAATTACGCCGCAGGGAGAGGTCATCAGCGGACATAAAGTAATGGCGCTTTTACTAAAACATCTTGTAGAAGATAAAAAATTAACCGGCTCGGTGGTTCAGACTATTTGCGGAACAGTCCTGATTAATAAGATGTGCGGGAAATATGGCCTGAAGGTTCATGAAACGCCGGTTGGTTTTAAATATATATGCGAAATTATGAGGAAAGAAAACGTTCTTATTGGCGGAGAAGAAACAGGGGGCATAGGATTTAGGGGATTTATACCTGAAAGGGATGGAATCCTTTCCGGGCTTTTAATATTGGAACTGATGGCCTGTAAACAGAAAGGGATAGTCGAAATTTTAAATGAAATAGAAAATGAATACGGTACTTTTGTTTACAAACGCAAAGATATAACCTATCTTGACCAGGAAAAGAAAAAAGCGATTATTTCTAAATTAGAAAAGGAGCCTCCTAACGATATAATTGGTAAGCAGATACGCGAAGTTAAAGCAGATGACGGAATAAAATTTGTTTGTGATGATTTAAGCTGGCTTTTAGTCAGGCCTTCGGGCACAGAGCCGCTGGTGAGAATTTATGCCGAGGCACCCGATGAACAGCAGTCTCAGCAAATGATAGAATTTGGGGAAAAAATAGCATTTAAGATATGACAAAATTAATCTTGGTTAATCAAGGTCAAACAGACTGGGACCATGAACATAGAATCCAGGGTTTGATAGATATGCCTTTAAATACCGGGGGTAACAAGCAGGCCAGGGCTATAGCCGAGGGATTAAGTGACATGAAGATAGATGTTATCTATTCCAGCGGTCTATTGCGGGCCTATCAAACAGCCGAGATAACAGCTAAATTGCATAAACTAAAGGTAAAAAAGCTGACAGCGCTAAACGATATTAACTATGGTTTGTGGCAAGGAATGTTGGTTAGTGAAGCCGGGAAGAAGCATAAAAAAAGTTATCGGCTCTGGCAGACAAGTCCGTTATACTCAAAACCGCCTAAAGGAGAGGGTATTAAAGAAGCTTATCAGAGAGTATCTGCTCAGATTGAAAAATTAGCCTTTAAACATAAGGATCATGTAATATGTGTTATTTCCCATCCCGCAATAAATGCCCTTATACAATGTTATTTTCTTAAACAGGACTTAAATGATGCCTGGACAGTATTGCCCGAGCTGGGAACGTGGAAGATACTAGAGGTAGGCAGTGGGCGGTA
>JAYEPI010000106.1:0-2170 GCA_034723835.1 Candidatus Omnitrophota bacterium
TGGCTGTCGGCTGCGTAATTATTGCTGCCGTTGCCTATGGTGGAATGAGTTACCTCAGCGGCCACGTTAATTTCAGTAATTATCTAAGAATTTTATATATTCCGGAAGCAGGAGAATTAACCGTATTTTGCGCCAGTATAGTCGGAGCCAGCCTGGGTTTTTTATGGTATAATTGTTATCCGGCAAGTATATTTATGGGCGATACAGGTTCTTTGGCTTTAGGCGGTGCTATCGGAATAGTAGCGGTTCTGATTAAAAAAGAATTGCTCTTGCTGCTGGTAGGCGGAATTTTTGTTATTGAGGCATTGTCGGTTATATTGCAAGTCGCTTCTTTTAAGATTCGCGGCAAGAGGATAATTACAATGGCTCCCGTCCATCATCATTTTCAACTTAATGGTTGGCCGGAATCCAAAGTAATTATCAGATTCTGGATTATAGCCATTATACTGGCACTTTTCGCATTAACCACCCTTAAGCTTAGATAAACTCCCTCGAGGTAAAGACAGTCATGAAAATAACCGGTAAAAAAGTTATTATTATCGGAGGTGCCCGCAGCGGTATGGCTGCGGCCAAGCTCTTACTTGCCCGGGGCGCTAAGGTAGATATCAGCGATAACCGGGACGATGCTTTAATAAGGAAAGATTTAGAAGGTTTGGGTAAAATTGGCGCGGGAATAGAACTTGGGGGACATACACCGGATTTTGTTAGAGGCCACCAGATAGCAATCTTGAGCCCGGGGGTAAGCTCGCAGGCGCCGGTTATTTCCTGGCTTAAAAGCGCGGGTATCCGGATGATTAGCGAGATAGAGCTGGCTTATTCTTTATTCCAGGGTGAGATAATAGCAGTTACCGGCACAAACGGCAAGACTACAGTAACGGCTTTAATCGGTAAAATGTTAAACGATGCCGGCAGAAAGGCGGTTGTATGCGGTAATATCGGTAATCCTTTTTCAAATGAGGTGATCCGCCAAACAAACGGTTTAATAGCGGTGGTAGAGATAAGTTCGTTTCAGCTGGAATGGATTAAGGATTTCCGGCCTCATCTGTCGCTGATCTTAAATGTAACCGACGATCACTTGGATAGATACCGGAATTTTGATCATTATCTTCAGACCAAACTTAAAATATCTATCAATCAAAAAGAAGGAGATTTTTGTCTGATTAACAGTGGTGAACCGTATTCAAAGAAAATATTTAAAAAAACCCGGGCAAAGATTTTATATTTTGACAATCAAAACGGGAATTTTGATTTAAATCAACAGGCAGTTATGCTGGCGGGAAGCCTTTATGGATTAAGTAAAAATAGCATGCTCAAAACCCTGAATGAGTTCAAACCTTTTAGCCACCGAATGGAATATATAAATACTGTAAATGGGATAAAATTCATAAACGATTCAAAGGCTACCAATGTAGGGGCTGTTAAATGGGCGCTGGAAAGGATAAGCGAGCCGGTTATACTTATTGCCGGCGGTAGAAATAAAAAAAATGATTTTAAAAAACTGCGGCCCTGGGTTAAAAATAAAGTAAGACAGGCAGTCCTGGTGGGAGAGGCCAGGGCTAAATTAAAAAATGCCTTAGATGGAGTAATACCTTTTAAAGAAACGTTTACGTTTACCGATGCGTTTAAACTGGCATACAGCATTGCCAAACCAGGAGAAGTTGTTCTGCTTTCCCCGGCCTGTACTAGTTTTGATATGTTTTCTAATTTTGAAGAAAGGGGAGAAGCGTTTAGGGATTTAGTGGCGAGATGCAAAGAACAAGGGCAGGATTTTTAATAGTTACTCTGGCGCTGGTATGGATAGGCCTTATTATGGTTTATTCAGCCAGTGCTATTTATGCCTTCAGGTGGCTGGGGGACAGCCTTTATTATTTGAAAAGAGAACTTATTTATTGCCTGGCCGGTTTGCTGGGTATGGTTTATTGGTTGAATACCGATTATCGGCTGCTGAAAAAGTACAGCCGGGTTTTTATCCTGGTATCTTTTTTACTCCTGGCAGCTGTTTTTGTGCCTCATATCGGCAGGGCAGCCGGCGGGGCAAGACGCTGGATTGGGCCGGCAAAGTTTAGTTTTCAGCCCGCCGAGTTTGCTAAACTTGCTTTGATAATTTATCTGAGTGATTTTTTATCCAAAAAACAGAGGGTAATTAAAAAATTTTACAGAGGTTTTTTAC
>JAYEPI010000107.1:0-2161 GCA_034723835.1 Candidatus Omnitrophota bacterium
CTGTCTTATTTCCTGCTTTAAGCGGATCATCTTGGGGTGCTTATCCTTATAGATCTTGGAATACTCTGAAAGTTTTGCCTGTAATTGCAGGTATTCGTTTTTAAGCAGGTTAATTACCTCGCTTTTAGTAATATAGGAAAGATTGCGCTCGACATAGATTTCAGCAATCCGGTTGGCAATATCGGCGGCAAGTTGAGGGTTTTTATTGTCTACGTTCAGCAAAAGAAGCCGGGTATCACGCACCGGTTCCACCCTGATGGTCTTAAGAAATTCCTTTATCTGGTCTTTGGCATTACGATAATCTTTGCTCCGGGTTAAATTAAATTCTTCAAATACCCGGCGGGCAATAGCGCGGCTCTTGATTATCTCTTTTTGACTCTGAAAATATTCTTTATAAGCATAATAATCCGGATGCTTTAAGGCTACTGAGCCGGTGGTGGTCAAGACATTAGGGCTTTCCAGATCGATCAACAGCGTAACAGTTGCGCGGTAAACAGGCTGCATTAAAAAGCTGCCGATGGTTACGATAAAAACGGTGAAAAAGAAAAAAGTAACCAGTACGCCCTTGCGGGTTTGGATTACTCTTAAATAATCACTTAGATGAGCATCTGGTTCGTGTTGCTCCATTACATTAACCGCCCCTATTACTAGTTTGTTTACGGTTTACAGTTTACGGTTTACAGTTACTAATTGGTTTACGGTTACTAATTGGTTTACGGTTTACAGGTTACTAATTTAATTAACTGAGCCTATTAGATTGACAAGCTTGCCGGTGATTCTTCTGGCAAGATGCCTCATTTCATTATAAATCTTATCGTCTATAAATCCTTCGCGTTTTAAAACATTGAGCATAGAAATAGTTTCCCTTGCAGAATCTAAAGATATCCCATAGAATCTTTTCTTTTCATTTTTGTGTCTTTTTCCACTGCCTTCGGCTATATTATTCGAAATGGAAAGACCTGCTCTAATATGATTTTCTCCAATCATAAACTTTATGTCCCTAGCCAATGATTTGTAAATTCTAAAAAGTAAACTTAAAAGCTCTAATGCCAATTGATAAACTTCAAGTTTTTCAAAATCAAACTCTTTATTTTCTTCGCTCATATGTTACACATCACTGTAAACTGTAAACCGTTAACCGTAAACTAAGTTTATTAAAAAAAGCTCTCCGGGACGAAGACGATATCACCGGGCTTAAGCGGGATATCTTTTTCTTTCATCCCTTTTTTGGTGATGTCACTGACCTTGACCGGGATAATGCGTTCCTGGCCGTTTTCAGTACGGATTATCCGCGTGCTGTTTATATTAGCCACCTTGGTAAAACCTCCGGCCATAGCAATTGCTTCCAGCACCGTGGTTTCTCTTTCAGTGTACATATCATATTTACCCGGTTTTTGCACTGATCCCAATACAGAAACCTGCGTTAGGCGGTATTTCTCGATAAATACCTGAACTTGAGGACTGACCAGATAATCCCGGGCCAAAAGGCGCTCTATTTTACCCCTCAGCCCGCTGACAGTAAGGCCGGCGGCCATTATTTTACCCAAAAGCGGAAAAGATATTTCGCCGGTGGAACTAATGCGCGCCCGGGTGTCAAGATCCGGTTGTTCATAAACAGTAATCTGCAGTACATCCTCGGACTGAAGGCAATAATCCGGCTCCTGCGCTATTGCAGGCAGAACCGCTATTAGCGCAACAAGAAATAAAGTAACTATACTAAGTTTTATCATATTTTATAGTTGTAGTTGCTGTCTTTATTTTTTTCTGGATTCCCCGGTCAAGCTTGCCTCTCCGACTTGATCGGAAGGCCGGGGAACGACGAATAAACAAAAAACCACTAAAGGCTGTTACCTTTTTATTCCTCCTTTTAGTGGTTGTTTTTTCAATATATTAACAAGAATAATTAAAAGTGGCCGGTCAGACTGGCACTTATGCGATTATTCTCAAAATCATAGATAGAAAAATTAGAAGTTCTAACCCGGTAATCATATTTAAGCGAAAAAATAAACCATTCCGAAAGCTCATAGCTGGCCCCAATCCCGCCTGAGAAAAAATTGTCTTCTCTTTTGTCGGTCTTGCCGGCCACAGTTATTGCAGTAGGATAATCGTTATGCTCATAAGAAAATCCTATGTCACCAAAAAACTTCTCAGTAAAGCCGTG
>JAYEPI010000108.1:0-2155 GCA_034723835.1 Candidatus Omnitrophota bacterium
AAAAGATATTGACAATAGCAATACCCGCGATTAAACAAGAAAGATCCTGTGCCTGTGCCGCTGTTTTAGAAAATTCCATAGTAACCGGTAAAAAATCAATTCCTTCCCAAACAAAACAAGATTTAGGTATAATCATTGGGAAGTATATAAAATAATATAAAAAGAGATTTAGGAATGGATTATAAAAAGACATTAAATTTACCCCAGACGAAGTTTCCAATGAGGGCAGACCTGGTTAACCGGGAACCGGCTGTATTAAATAAATGGGAAGAACAGGGCCTGTATAACTTAATTAGAGAAAAGTCTAAAGGAAAACCGGGGTATATATTGCACGACGGCCCTCCTTATGCTAACGGTAATGTGCACATTGGAACCGCTCTTAATAAAATACTAAAAGACATTGTTGTCAAATATAAGACAATGTCCGGGCTGGATGCCCCTTATGTTCCGGGATGGGATTGCCATGGGCTGCCCATAGAACATCAGGTAATGAAGCTTTTAGGTAATGAAGGTTTTAAGTTAAGCCAGCCGGAGATCAGAAAAAGATGCCGGCAGTACGCCAATAAATATATTGAGATTCAGAAAGAGCAATTTAAGCGGCTGGGTGTTCTCGGGGAATGGAACAATCCATACCTTACTTTGAATTATGGATATGAAGCGAAGATTATAGAGGCATTCAGTCAATTGATATTAAAAGGTTACATTCATAAGCGTTTGAAACCTATCCATTGGTGCCCGGTCTGCAAAACTGCTTTAGCAGAAGCAGAAATCGAATATAAAGAACGCAAGTCTGCCTCCATTTATGTAAAGTTTAAGTTAGACCGGCAGTGGAGACAGGTTTTTCCGGAGTCCGCCGGTCAAATCAATAACCCGCTCCATGTCTTAATCTGGACCACAACCCCCTGGACGCTTTTAGCCAATGTGGCGGTAGCCGTGCATCCAGCGTTTTCATACAGGATTATAAGAACAGACCGGGTATCTTTGCTGGTAATGGATGAAGAGAGAATTATCAGTTTGATTAAGCAAAAACTAGGCGGGGAATGCGTGGTTTTAAAAGAAAGGATAACCGGTAAGGCCCTGGAAGATTTAGCATATGACCACCCGTTTTTAAAAAGAAGAGGAAAAATAGTCCTGGCAGATTATGTTTCCAATTTAGAAGGCACAGGTTGTGTTCACACCGCACCCGGTCATGGTGAAGAGGATTATCAGACAGGATTAAAATATAATCTGGATGTGCTTTCGCCGGTGGATGATAAAGGAAATTTTACTGACAGCGCGGGGGAATTCAAAGGGATCAATGTATTTAAGGCCAATCGGTTAATTATTGATAAGCTGGAAAAAGACGGTAACTTGCTCTCGGAGGGGGTAATAAGCCATTCATATCCGCATTGCTGGCGATGTAAGAATCCGGTAATATTCAAGGCAACCAAGCAATGGTTTATAAATATTGACCATGATCAATTAAGGACAAAGACCTTAGAAGCGATAGAAAGGGTCAATTGGATTCCCTCCTGGGGAAAGTTGAGGATGCACAATATGGTGGCATTAAGGCCGGAGTGGTGTATTTCCCGGCAGCGCAGTTGGGGTGTGCCGATCCCGGTATTTTATTGTCAGAATTGCGGGGAGATTTTAGCCACCCGGGAAAGCTTAGAAGCAGTAGCGGCAATGGTATCAAAACAGGGAGCAGACTCCTGGTTTAAAAAAAGGCCTGAAGAAATCCTGCCCTCAACTATATTGTGTCCGCAATGCAAGGGTAGAAAATTCAGGAAGGAAACGGATATATTAGATGTCTGGTTTGAGTCGGGGGTTAGTTATAAAGCTGTTCTTAAAGCAAGAAAAGATCTTGGGTTTCCGGCCGATCTTTATTTAGAAGGCAGTGACCAGCATCGCGGCTGGTTCCAGAGCGCGCTTCTTATTGCAATGGGCTGCGGCGACGATTTACCTTATAGATCGGTTTTAACTCATGGGTTTATGGTAGACGGAGAAGGCAAAAAGATGTCTAAATCCCTGGGTAATCTTATATCTGCTGAGGAGATGGTGTCTCGTTCGGGCGCTGATGTAATTCGACTTTGGGTTACTTCGGAAAATTACCAGACGGATATGGCCTATTCAGATGAGATATTGGAGAGGATGGCGGAAGCCTACAGGAGAATCC
>JAYEPI010000109.1:0-2140 GCA_034723835.1 Candidatus Omnitrophota bacterium
ATCCCATTTTTATTGCTGCTGTTTTCTCTTAAGAAAATGGGATGTGTCCCTATTTTACACTATTTTACAAAAAAGGCTTGACAGCCTGGGCTGGAACGGATATAATTGTAATTGAGAGGCAATTGCAATTATATCGGAGGGGGGGTATCCGTTGCTTACTCCACAAGATAAATTCAGGGATTATTTAAAAGAGAAAGGGTTAAAATTTACCCCGGAAAGAGAAACTGTTTTAAGAGGGATATTTTCCTTACATAAGCATTTCGATGTGGATGAGATTTATTTGAAAGTGCACAAAAAGGACAAAAGGCTCTCCCGCGCTACTATTTATAGAACCCTGCCGTTATTGGTTGAAAGCGGTTTGATTGTTGAGACATTTCATTGTTTAGGTAAAGGCAGTTATGAGCATGTCTTTGGTCACTCTCATCACGACCATATGGTCTGCATAAAATGCGGCAAGATTATTGAATTCAGGAATGAAAAGATTGAAGAACTGCAAGAGGAAGTTTGTAAGAAGTACGGATTTAAATCTATAGAACATAGATTAGGTATCAAGGGGTATTGCCGGAAGTGTTCGGGTGGGAGAAAACATAACTTATGACTGTTAAGTCCTTAAAAGAATTAAGACCCGGTGAGAAAGGCAAAATTACGAAGGTATCAGGTGAAGGTTTGATCCGGCGCCGAATATTAGATATGGGTGTTATCCCGGGTTCAGGCATAGAGGTCCAGCGGGTTGCGCCTTTGGGGGATCCGATTGAAGTAAAGATAAAGGGGTATTGTCTGTCTTTGCGTAAAAATGAGGCGGCCAATATTTATGTGGAGCCGATAAAATAAAATGAAAGGGCAATTTATTCCTTTAAATATGGTTTCTTCCCATAAGCAAGTAACCTTAATGGCTATAACCAGCGGCCGGGGCCTGCGCAGCAGGCTTACTGATATGGGCTTAAATCAAGGGGTGAAGTTTAAGGTAATTCATTCTTCCCGGGTTGGCCCGTGCATTGTTTCTATCGGTAATTCCAGATTGGTGTTGGGCCGGGGAATGGCTCAAAAAATCCTGGTAAAGGAGGACTAACAAAGTGCCCGAGAAACTGACCATTGCTTTAGCCGGTAATCCTAATTCAGGAAAGACTACGGTGTTCAATGCCTTAACCGGTTCCCGTCAGCATGTAGGTAATTATCCCGGGGTAACCGTAGAAAAAAAGGAAGGGGGCTTAAAATATAAAGACTATGAGATAAATGTGGTCGACCTTCCCGGGACCTATAGCCTGACCGCTTACTCTATTGACGAAATTATTACCCGCAATTTCATAGTAGAAGAAAAGCCGGATGTAGTAATTGATATTATTGATACCTCTAATCTGGAAAGAAACCTCTATTTAGCTACCCAGCTTATGGAGTTAAACGTGCCCTTGGTTCTTGCCTTTAATATGGCGGATGTAGCCAAACGCCGGGGATTAGAAATAGATAGAAAGGTGCTTTCTGAACTTTTAGGCTGTCCGATTGTTTTTACTGTAGCTACAAAACAAAGCGGGATAGATGCCCTTTTAGAAGAAGCGCTTAAGCTGATCAAAACTGGAATTACCCCGGAAAAAGTTGCTGTGGGTTATGGCCGCGAGATCCAGGAAGAGGCAGAAAAAATAGAAAATATCTTTAAGCAAGACAAGGAGCTGACGGAAAGATATCCTTTGCAATGGCTGGCGTTAAAACTGCTGGAGGATGATAGCGAGGTTACAAAGAGAATAAACAGAAGCCCGTATGCTGCTCAAGTTTTAGAGCAGACAGAAAAGAGCATTACTCACCTGAAGAACATCTTTGGCGACAGTCCCGAGGCGATAATCGCTGAGAGAAGATACGGGTTTATCAGCGGCGCCTGCAGTGAAGCTGTTAAACAGACATACGAAGTGCGGCATACCATTTCTGACCGGATAGATAAGGTCCTGGTTAATAGGATCTTAGGACTGCCGATCTTTTTAGGGTTGGCCTGGCTGTTATTTAAATTTACCTTTCAGGTTAGCGAACCTTTGATGGGTTGGGTTGAGGCCGGACAGGAATGGTTAGGTTCCTTAGCCGGGGGGGTTCTGCCTGAGGCAAGCGCGGTTCAATCACTAATAGTTGACGGGGTTATTGGCGGAGTGGGAAGCGT
>JAYEPI010000110.1:0-8900 GCA_034723835.1 Candidatus Omnitrophota bacterium
CCAATTCTCTTGACACTTTTAATGTTACATTATAGAATAATCCCTGTCAAGTATTTTTTAATGATTTTGAAAAAATTTTTCTTTCGGTCTTTTTATATCTTTCAAAATTTTTTTATTTTTTGCCGGAGTGGCGGAACTGGAAGACGCGCCGGTCTCAAAAACCGGTAGTGGAAACACTGTAAGGGTTCGACTCCCTTCTCCGGCACCAATGAGCAAATCATTTACAAAAATCTTCGATTTTTGTAAATGATATTGCGAATTGATACCGACAACTTGCCTTAATGGCAAGTTGTCGGTACCTTCTAGAAGATCCTTCTAAAAAATCTTTCATTAATCCTTCATTAAAAAAACCGTGAGCAAATATACTCACGGTTTTTTTATTTGTTTTTATATTTATATCAAAATCTTATTTTAGGTCACTTTAAAATTGCCCTGATCAAAAAAAACATAACTCCCAGAGAAACGATATAAAAATTATTGAAATACCAAAAATCCTGAACCCTCTCTATTAAAGAAACCTTGGCTAAAGAAAGTTCATTATCAAGCATTGATTCCCGGGTAAGCCTCCGCACGGATTTTTTGCGGGGCAACTTTTTTTTATTCAATTTCTTTTCTTGAGTTAAATTATCTTTAAAGTCGGAGATTTCATTTTGTTTAAATCTTAAATAAACGCCGGCTATTTTATATGCTTCAATTTCACCGCGCTTGACCAATAATTCTAATTCCCGGGGATCTAATCCGAGAAAACTGGCTGCTTCTTCAAGACTAAACATTGCCATCCGTACTACCTCTTTTTAAAATACATTTTTATAAGACTGATCTTCGTTAATTTAGAGATTCTTCGCTCACTTCCTTTGCTCAGGATTAGCTCCGACATATAATTCAGCTTACGCTAAATTATGTCGTCGCTAAATTAGCGTCTCAAAGCTTTACTCTCTCATCAACTATCCATTTGTCAATTTCCTGCTTGTCAAATCTCAATTCGCTGCCTTTGCCGTTAACCGGTATCTTACGATCATCCGCCCACTGCCTGATAATGGATGTCTCTACTTCGAGGTATCTTGCTACTTCTTCAAGACCCATTGTTTTTTTACCAGCTGTTTTTTCCTGAGCAGATAACATTTTAGACCTTCCCTCCAATACTGCTCCTGGAGTAACCCCTAAACGAGGCGTCTGGATATCGCCTTCTACAACAGCCGGAGGAACAAGTCTCAACTCCCTGGTTGCCGTTATCTGGCCAGTAACTCTACCGGCAACAACAACAATTTCTCCAATTATATCAGCTTGGACATTGGCATGCTCACCAATAGTCAAGCTTCCTTTTGTATCTAATTTTCCTTTAAAATCACCGTTAATCTGAAGATTTACCGGATCTTTAAAAATAAGACTGCCTTCCATGCTGGCATCCATATTCAAAACCTTCTGAGTGTCTTCAATTCCCTCTTCTTTCTCCCTATCTCTCCTTCTCATTACTTTTTCACCTCCAATGAGCCCCGAAGGTTCGGGGCGAATTGATATCGAGGATTTGCCTTAACGGCAAATCCGAGATACCGTTGAGGACATAATCCCGAAGTTTCGGGATTATATGTTCGAATTGGTACCGACAACTTGCCATTAAGGCAAGTTGTCGGTACCTTCTTTATAGATCAAATTCTTTGTACTCAAGCTTCGGGATCTTCCCTAACTTTTTAAGTCTACTACAAATAACGGCTCTTGTCAATATTCTATTTTTCGCAGTTTCCAGCCTATTTCATGCTCCAGTGATCTTTAGAATTGCATCTGGAGGAACAAATCACTTAAGCTTAAAAGATCCAATTTTTCTGAACTTTGCATACCTTTGAGAAACTAACTCCTTTTTAGAAAACTGTGAAAGTTCCTTTAGGTACTTCGCGATAACCGCCTTAAGTGATCTTGCTGCCTGTTCATGGTCCCGGTGAGCACCACCTAACGGCTCCGGAATTATTTCATCCACAATACCCAACTGTAATAAATCCCGGGCCGTTAACTTTAACGCCTGGGCTGCTTCGGGTACCTTTGTTTTATCCTTCCAAAGAATAGCTGCACATCCTTCAGGCGAAATAACAGAATAATAGGCATTTTCCAAAATACATACCCTATTTCCCACTCCGATACCCAGGGCTCCACCACTGCCCCCTTCCCCCAAGATTACAACAACAACAGGAATACTTAGGTCAATCATTTCTCTTAAATTATAGGCAATGGCTCCTGCCTGCCCTCTTTCTTCAGCACCTATGCCCGGATAAGCCCCCGGTGTATCAATAAAATTTACTACCGGCAAATCAAATTTCTCGGCCATTTTCATCAATTTTATTGCCTTTCTGTAACCTTCGGGATGGGCACAACCAAAGTTTCTCAATAATTTTTCCTTTGTGTCTCTACCCTTCTGATGCCCGATTATCATTAACTTTTGTTTATCTAACTTAGCCAGACCGCCGATAATAGCCCGGTCATCACCAAATATTCTGTCGCCATGGAGTTCAATAAAATCAGTCATTATCAAATTAATATAATCTAAACTGTAAGGCCTCTGGGGATGACGAGCAACCTGAACCCTTTGCCAGGGGGTTAAATTGTTAAATATATCCTTCTTTGCCTTTTTTAATTTTTTCTCTAATTGGTCTATCTCAGAAGTAAAATTAACGCTTTCTTCGGAAGTAAGCCCCTTGAGTTCGGTTATTTTTCTTTCCAGTTCCAAAATCGGCTTTTCAAAATCTAATCCGCTTTTCTCTGTCATTCTATAATCGTCACCTTAGTCCCCAGGGGTACAATGGCATACAGTTCTTCTATGTCTTGATTTAACATCCTGACACACCCCTTGGTGACATCTTTCCCCATAGACCCAGGATCAATTGTTCCATGAATCCCATATTCTTTATACGGCTCTTCAAACCCCATCCATCTACTTCCTAAAATATTCCTTGGATCATTGGGAGGTAACGTCCTCCAAACAGGATTAATCAGTTTAGTTACAATAGAAAATTCACCGACCGGCGTCGGATTAAGCGGTCTACCGGTTGAAATTGTATATACCTTAATAACATCTTCGGAACTTTTTAGCGTAAGGGCATGAAGAGATTTGTCTATAATTAAACTAAACTTTGCATTTGAAATCTTCAGCCGCTGCCCCTGGCGGATAAAATCGCTGGTAAGCTGATTACTTTTCTTTATCAACTCAACAGTAATATTAAACTTCCTGGCAATAGCATCTAATGTATCGCCGGGCTTTATTTCATAAATTTGGCTATCGGTTGTTTTAATCGGGGAAAATAAAATACTTATTTTTACCCCAGCCAAAGACTGCTGGGCTTTTTTTATAATCTTACTATTGGGATAATCCTGAATAATTTTTTTATAAGCCTCTTCCGCGCTTAAAAGTTCTCCTTTTTTAAGATAATTTTCGCCAATATTAAACAACGCTTCCCCGGCATAACTCGACTGTGGAAATTCATCTGCTAATCTTTTCCAGTAAGCAGCAGCTTTATCTTGATCGCCCTTATTAGCTAATTCCCAAGCCTGCTTATAAATTAACTCATCATTAGCGGCTGAAATTACCTTTACCTGATTTTGTTCAATAATCTTTTTAGGCTTAATAAACCGAACAGCCGTTATCAGGCCGATAATCAGCATAACACCCAGCATGATCAAAATTAGCTTCTTCAAAACAATCCTCCCTCCAATCTTGCGGTTAAAACCATAGCTATTAAAATCCCTAACCCTGCGCCAGCTATAACTTCTATCGGTGTATGGCCTAAAAGTTCTCTCAACTTTTGTTCTTCTATTTTCTTGTTTCTATAAACATCATCGACTATTCTGTTTAAAATGCCTGCTTGCTTGCCTACTGACCTTCTTAACCCTGCAGCATCAAACATAATCATTATCGCAAAGATTAGAGTCACGGCAAAAAGCCCCGACCCAAAACCAAAATAAATACCGACAGAAGTAGCCAGGGCAGATACTGTAGCGGTATGAGCGCTGGGCATTCCTCCTGGTTCAAAAATCCATTTAAAATTGAACCTTCTCTCTTTTTTTACACCAATGATTATTTTAATCATCTGAGCTGTTGTCCAGGCAAACATAGTGACTAAAAAAACTCCGTTATTGCTTAATTGAACAAAAGGATTAGCCATAATTTAACTCCCTGACTGGTTTGAAGGTGCACCTATGCAGCGGTGAAGGTCCATATTTAGTTAGAGAAATTATATGCCGCCTAGTGGGATATCCTTTATGATTACAAAAACCATATTGAGGATATAATCTATCAAAAACTGCCATAATCTTGTCTCTTACCACTTTAGCCACAATAGAGGCGGCAGCAATGGAACTGCTTTTTTGATCGCCTTTCACAAGCTTGGTCATTGGATAAGGAATTAAAGGAGCTGACAAGCCGTCGATTAAAAGGTAATCCGGTGCCAGGCGTAAACTAAATACAGCCCTTTCCATAGCCTTAAGGCTGGCATTAAGAATATTAATCTTATCTATTACTTTTTCACCTATAATGCCGATACCTACAATTGATGTAGAAACAATTTTCAAAAAAAGACGGTAACGTTGGTCCGGAGATAATCTTTTTGAGTCATCTATGCCTTTAATAGCCTTACCCAGAATAACCGCACCGGCTACTACCGGACCTGCCAAAGGGCCTCTGCCAGCCTCATCCACTCCGGCTATCAGGCGATAACCTGATTTTTTTATCTTACGCTCATAATACTGCATTTTAAAAAGTGTCACTTCACTTATTTTTCTTTAGGTAATATAATTTGGCCCTTTTTACCTTTGATTTTTTAACTACTGTTACCTTTTCGACATTAGGCGAATGAATATGGAATGTTCTTTCTACACCTTCGCCATAGGAAATTCTGCGAACGCTAAAAGTTTCCCGTAAGCCTGAACCTTTTTTAGCAATGGCTATACCCTCGAAAGCCTGAGAGCGTACTTTATCTCCCTCAACTACTCTTACATAAACCTTAACCGTATCTCCTACATCAAATACCGGGATATCTTTTTTAATCCACTGCTGTTCAACCATTCTAATCTTATTCATACTAAATTCTCCTATTTTTAAGTAAATCCGGCCTTCTATCCTTTGTCCTTTTAAGTGCCTGTTTCTGCCTCCATTTCAAGATAGCTGCATGATTGCCTTTTAAAAGTTCGAATGGCACCTTCATATTTCTAAATACAGCCGGACGTGTATACTGCGGATAGTCTAATAACGCACCCTGAAAGGATTCCGATACCGAAGAGCCTTTATTCCCTAAAACAGAGGGTATAAGCCGAATTATGCTGTCAATAAGCACCATTGCCGGCAGTTCACCCCCGGTGGTAATATAATCTCCGATAGATATTTCATCAGTAATCAGGTGTTTCCTTACTCTTTCATCAATTCCTTCGTAATGTCCGCAAATAAGTATGAGATGTTTACACCGGGAAAATATCTTTATTAGTTTTTGGTTTAATTTTTTACCTTGAGGTGTCAAAAAAATTATTTTTTCCGGCATTAAAGAATTGGTTTTCGGAAAAGATTTTTTAATCCGTCCCACCGCTCTAAATATAGGCTCCGGCTTCATCAACATGCCCGGACCCCCGCCGTAAGGTTTATCGTCACAAACCCTATGTTTATCCTCGGTAAAGTCCCTGAGATTATGTATATTTATTCTAACCAAATCTCTTTTTACGGCCCGGGCAACAATAGATTCGCTCAAGGGACCGTTAAACATCTTTGGGAAAAGAGTCAGAATATCTATCTGCACTCTATATAACCTCCTATTTGTCAGCTGGTAACTGGTTAAATAGTTAAACTACAATTTACAAACCACAAATTACAAACAATACACAATACCAAAATTACAATGACCAAAAGCAAAGTTAATTTGATTTACTAACATTGTTTCCACTAAAGTTATACGGCTTGTTTTGGTATTTGGTCATTTGGCATTGTAATTTGTTTGTGATTTGTAATTTGGAATTTGTAATTTACCAGTTACCATTTACTATTTAACCAGATTTAGATATTCCTTTCTTCTTAAGGATACCGGCTACTGTTTCAGACGCCTGGGCGCCCTTCCCCAGCCAGTAAACAGCTCTTTCTTTATTAACCTCTAATAAAGACGGATTCTTAGTGGGATTATAATAACCAATATCCTCTATCGACCTGCCGTCCCGAGCCATACGCTTGTCGCAAACTACAATTTTATAATGCGGCCTTTTAGTGGTACCCATTCTTTTTAATCTGATAACAACTGACATTTTTCACTCCTTGATTTAAATTTTACCCTATTTACTTTTAACCCGTTTTATCTTTGCCCCTAATGCCTGTAACTTTGCCTCTATTTTCTCATAACCCCTGTCTAAATGATATATCCTGGAAACAACCGTTTCTCCTTTAGCCACTAAACCCGCTAAAATCAAGGCGGCACTAGCCCGCAGGTCAGAGGCCATTACTGATGCCCCGCTCAGCTTTTTTACTCCGCTAATAATAGCGCTGGAACCTTCCAGATATATATTGGAACCCATCCGGTTCAATTCGCTAACATGCAAAAATCTGGTTGGGAAAACCTTTTCGGTTATAACGCTTATTCCGTTAGTTATGCTCATCAAAGCCACTGCCTGGGCCTGCATATCAGTAGGAAAACCCGGATAAGGCAGCGTGGTAATATCAACAGGCCTAAGCGGCCCTCTTACCCTTACCCTTATGCCGTTGTTTAACTTGCTTATCTCTACGTCTGCCTGCTTCAGTCTATCTACTACAGCATTGACAAATCCCAACCTGGTATTAATTATTTTTATGTCCCCGCCGGTAATAGCCGCTGCTATTATATATGTCCCGGTTTCGATCCGATCGGGGATAACAGTGTGCCTAGCCCCTTTCAAGCTCTTTACGCCTTCTATAATAATCATGTGGCTGCCGGCACCCTTTATTTTTGCGCCCATCTTATTCAAAAAATTAGCCAAATCCCCTACTTCCGGTTCACAAGCTGCATCTTCGATCACTGTCCTGCCGCGGGCCAGGGTAGCGGCCATCATAACATTAGTAGTAGCAAGAACCGAAGAGCCAAAATGGCCGCCAAGATAGATATTATCACTACCGCTTAATTTCTTCGCCTTAGCTATGATATAACCGTGCCTGATATCTATATCAGCACCCAGCGCTGCCAGTCCTTTAAGGTGCAGATCAATCGGCCGCAATCCAATAACACAGCCACCAGGAAGCGACACACGCGCCTTTCCTAAACGAGCAAGCAGCGGACCCAAAACACAGATTGACGCACGCATAGTAGAAACAAGTTTATAGGGTGCTTCATAGGATTTAAAATATCCGGGATTAACCACGATCTTATTTTTATCAAAATGCACCTTAACTCCCAATGACTTTAGAATCTTGACCATGGTATTAATATCCCTTAAATGAGGGACATTTTCAATTACTGAGGTTTCACTGCTAAGCAAACTAGCTGCTAATATCGGAAGGGCAGAATTTTTAGCACCGGAAACTTTCACAGTTCCCCTAAGCCTCTGGCCACCCTTGATAACGATCTCTTCCATAAACGCTAATTTCCGCTAATGTTTGGGGTATTAACTTCAATTTATATACGCTAATTTCCGCTAATGTTTGGGGTATTAATTTTCAACCTACATATGCTAATTTAACGCTAACTTACGCGAATTGGCAGAAAAATTGTCCTGTTTTTTATTCGCGGTAATTAGCGTATCCTATTAGCGGAAATTAGCGTCTTTTTGCTATCACTACCCTTTCAATACCACCATAATCTTTAATGACTCTCTGGCTGCTAAATTTACCTGACGAAGAAAGCCTTTTAGTAACTTCACCCGCCTGTCCCCAACCCACTTCCAATGCCAGCCAACCGTCCTTTTTTAAGTATTCAGGCGCTTCTTTTATTATTTTATTCAGAAAAAAAAGCCCTTCTTCTTTGCCATCCAGCGCTGCCAACGGTTCGCACTTAACTTCTGGCGGCAAATACCTTAATTCACTATTTGCGATATAGGGCGGGTTTGAGACTATTATCTCAAAACTCTTTCTTGGAAATAAGCCTTCAAATATATCCGTGTTTAAAAAATAGGCCCTACCCAACAAATTATGCGCCTTGGCATTTAATCGGGCTGTTTTAAGTGCAAGCCCCGATATATCCGTTGCTAAAACCACCAGGCCGGGTATAAATTTAGCCAAAGTAAGTGCTATATTACCACAACCTGTGCCAATGTCAAGGAGATAAAGGCCGCCTTTTTGGCCATTAATTACCCCTAAAACCGCTTGCACCAGGATTTCAGTTTCTGGCCGGGGAATAAATGTATGGCGGCTGACTTTAAAATCCAAACCCATAAATTCAGACGATCCTGTTAGATGTTGTAACGGCTCCCCTCTTTTTCTCTTAAATAACAAGCCCTCGTATCTCCTGCGGCTCTTAAGAGGGATTAAAGATCGATAATCAGTGTATAAATCCATAAAACTACATCCTAACACATGACTCAGCAGCAATTCCTCATCCTTCATCCTGCACCTCTTTCTCACCAGCAGCTAAACTGGAAATCAATCTGTCAAGGTCACCGTTTAAAATACCTTCCAGATTGTGGAGTGTCAGTCCGAGCCGGTGATCAGTAACCCTTTGGTCCGGAAAATTATATGTCCGTATTTTCTGGCTGCGATCTCCTGTACCCACTAAAAGTTTCCTGTGCCGGGAAATCTTTTCCTCCTGCTCCTTTATCTTTTTATCCAGGAGCCTGGCGCGAAGAACCCGCATCGCCTTAACCTTATTTTTATATTGCGACCTTTCATCCTGACAGCTGACTACTGTCCCGGTAGAAAGATGGGTAATGCGAACAGCAGAATCTGTAACATTGACATGCTGTCCTCCACTGCCGGACGA
>JAYEPI010000111.1:0-8814 GCA_034723835.1 Candidatus Omnitrophota bacterium
CTCAATATGAATATCGCTGGCCCTTTCCTCAATAGCTTGCTCGAGAATAAGATCTACCAATCTAACCACCGGCGCCTCTTCTGCCTTAGCCACCAGCTCATCTAAACTCAGCTGCCCTGCCGGCTCTGTCTTCTGTTCAACTTCTTCTTCATAGGAAGCGCTGATAGCTTTACGAAGAAAATACCTGCCGCCGTAAAAATTATCAATAGCTTTCTGTAAATCGGCTTTAAGTGTTAATACGAAATTGATTTCACAACCGGTTAATTTTTTTAAGTTATCCATCATTAAAAGGTCAAGGGGGTCAACACAGGCAATAGTCAAAGAATTCAGATGTCTTGACAGCGGAAGAACGTAGTAACGCTTGGCAAAGGTTTCGGAAATTAATTTTTCTAACCCTTGATCCGCCATCGGGGTCAATTTCGACAGGCTTCCATCTTGAAAGGCATAAGGAATCCTCAACTGCTCTCCTAAGGCAACGACTATATCTTTTTCTGTAACCATTTTTAATTCAGTCAATATTTCACCAATCGGCTTATGCTCACGCTGCTGGACTTCCAGAGCCTCTTTTAGTTGTTCTTTATTAACCAGACTTTTTTTAAGTAATATCTCGCCTAATTTAGGCCTTTCCCGAAGCATAATACAAACAGTATAGCTCTTATTCTAAAAAAAATCAAGTAAAAAAGCGGTTCGGCGGGCGCTGGCGGTCATTCACAAATAGATTCAGATCCGGCTTTAACCATGGCCCTCTCGGCTAAGAACTGCCGGATTGCCTCCCCTATGGCAAATTCTTTTTGAATCTCCGCCTTTGTCTTTGACGGCTTATATGTTTCCTGCCCCGGTTTAGCGCGTTTTTGTATTTTAGGTGCCGACAATCCCAAGGGATGACTGATGTTTTTCGGCTGGTTAACTTCAGAATATATTGCTTCCCTTCCCAGAATGTGAGGAGTAATAAAGAAAATGAGTTCCGTGTCTGTATTTTCAATACGTTTGTATTTAAATAAATTGCCCAATACCGGTATATCGCCAAGAAAAGGAATCCTCTCAAAATCTTCGTCATTGTTTTTTGATATCAAGCCTCCGATTATTATTGTCTGGCCGTCGCCTACCATCACCGTGCTTTTTGCTGTTCGAAAATGAAGGTCATAGACAACATCGTCCTCGGTAGATATATCCGAAAGCACCTTGGTAATTACCTTGGGCTCAATAAGCATTTTGATTAAGCTATCCTTGTTTACCATCGCGGTAACCTTAAGTGACACTCCCGGCCTTTCATCTTCCACAGCCCTTTCAAAAACAACAGTCTCCCTGGCCGGACCGACATCAGGATAACTCCATTCAGTTGTCTTTTGAATAGCATCATTGGAATTAATATCAATTACTGCCGCTTCGTTGCTTAAAAGCAAAATCCGGGGCCGGGCCAAAACCCTTGCTTTACCTTCGCTAACCAGCATCTCCAGGGCAGTCTGTATGTTGCCTAATCCCAGGGTGCCGGTAATTAGCGAGGCATGCCATTTGCCGTAATTAACAGGAAGAAATATATCAGCATCATCTAAATTAAAAGAAAAAACCTCGCCGCTGTCTCCCCACTTGAACCCTAACTGTTCCAAGCTATATAGTTCTGTCTCTATCACCTCTACTTCAACCATAATCTCCGGAATAGGAACGTCTAATTTGGTTATAGTGGCCTCGATTATCTCGAAGTTGGCGGGAATATCCGTAATGATTAAACTGTTAGTCCTGCGGTCCACGGAAATCTTTCCAATTGCCTCCTCCTCCCCCCCTTCGTTCACCCGTTTTGTAAGCAATTGTTTCAGTGTGTAAACAATCTCTATATCCTCGCCTTTTAACGCTTCTCCTCCAGCTTCAGTATCATCAGTTTCTTCACTGCCTTCATCACCAGAGTCTATCTCGCTTGCTTTGATTAATTGCTCCAATTCTTCTCTGCTGAGAAGATGGTAATAATTCAGCGTATATACCTTTGTAATAGTCTCTATTTCCGGTTTTACCCTTTCGCTGACAATGAATATATCGCTGCCTAAAGCCTGCTCATATGTTAATTCATTTGCCTCTATAATATTATCAAGGACATCCTGAATTGATACATTATCTAAATATAAAGTAACTCTTCGGTCTTTTACTTCTTCGCTGGCGATAAAATTCAGGCCCGACTGCTGGGAAAAAACTTTTAAGACGTCTTTTAGGTTTGCATCCTGAAAATCCATTGAAATACCCGCCGGCGTTCCTGCTCTTGTTTCTGACTGCGAATAAGATATCGCCGGCAGCAGCACAGACATTATCAGGCTTATCATACCTGCCACAATTATTGTTGTAAGAATTCTCTTTTTCATCTTACCTCCTTAAGGCCATTATCGTTTTATGGTTTTTCTCCTATTGTCCGGCCGCCAATCACCGGCCGGACAATAAATTCTTCATTCTGATAAAGGAAAATTACGCCTCGCTTACATACACCCATTATTTCTGCCCCTTGAATAATATCTCCTTTTTCAAGAACCTGACCATTTATAACTGCCTGGGGCCGCTTGCCCCCCCATACCATTCCTTGAACTTCAAATGCCGGCAACTCCACTTTTTTTGTTGTTTTATCTTTCTTTAAGGGTTTCGTCAGTTCTAAGGGGGTCTCTAAAGGATTTCTGTAATTCTTACCGGTATATTCAACTGCCTGGGCCAAAACAGGGATTAAGCAGATAATTAAAAAAAACAAAGTATAAAAGATAATCTGTGATTTAATTTTAATCATTTTATATAGACAGCGCTAACCGTTAATACTGTCTCGGTTATGGGAGATTCTGCGTATTTTGATACGCCTACCCCGCTTCTTACCAATGCGGAACGCTCAACCAACTTAAGCTCCATATTGTCTATCTTAATAAATAGTTCTGAGTTTTCCAATTTACTGATAAAATTACCCAATTGATGATAACCACAGATTACTTTCAGGCTAATCCGTAAAAAAACATAATCCCCTTCCTGCTTGGAAGAAACAGGCTTGATAGAAACCAGGTCAACGCCCGCTTTGCCGGCCATTTTACTCACGTTTTCTAAAAGCCAGTGTGTCTCCAGGGTATCTGACAGGCGCGGCTTATAGTTTTTTATCTTGCCTTCTATTTCTTTAATTTGTCCTAAAATCGATTGTTTCTTCCTCTCTTCAGACATATTAGCTTCTATATTTTTTATCCCCGCGGTCTGGTTCTTGTAGATAATATTGGCAATAAATATACCGAATAAAAATAGTAAAATAACCGGGATAATAATTTTTTTCATCTTCTAATTATCTTATCTCTTTAATTCTTACTTACCTTGATATTCCTTAGTGGAACAAACCAATTTGAATGTAGTTATTTCAAAACCGCCTTTTCTGTCTTTTCTAATAGAAATTAAATTTATCTTTGGAATTCCTTCGGTAAATAATTCATCCCCACGAATATTTTCTACTATAGCCTCTACCAATCGCTGTTCATTCTCTTTGTCGGCAGAAAAGACATTGCCCTCTATACTCAAAAATTTCGAAATATTCCCGTTTTTTAATAAGCTGGTTCCTATTTCAATACGGTTCACCCAGGTTCCTTCCGGTAAAAACTTGCCTAATTTACTCAACTTTTCTGTCCAATACGTCCGCTTATCAATTAACGCCCCGAGGAAGTACAGTTTTCTAACCATGCTGTTTTCGATATTTCTCAATTTTGAGGTCTTTGTTATATCAACATTTAATTCCATTTCAACCCGGGGTCTTTGCGCTATTAAACCTTTAAACTCTTTTTTCTTGGCCAAAAGTTTATTAAACATAACCAAATATAACACCAGCAGTAAAAGGCCCATTATTGCAACTTCTTCAAAAACTATTTTGCGGATTATTTCGGTTTTCAACGGTGTGGTTGTTTTAACCGCCGCTGTTTTTGTTTTTGCTAAAACCAGATTTATATCTATTGCCGGTTTGGTTAGGCCCCGCAGGGCCAGGCCGGCGGCTACAGCCAATCCTGAAGGCATTTTATCGGCTCCTTCTATCCCTTTGCGAAAATCACTAATAACAACCGGTATGTTTAATTCCTGGCTCAAAAGCCTGTCCCAACCCTCTAATTTACCGTTGCCGGATAAAATAATGCGCGATATGCTCTCTTCCGGAAACTGCTTTTTATAATAATCAAAAGACAGCCGAAGTTCCTTAAGTAAATTTTCGAATTCTGAACCGGCCTCGGCTGTTTCGGTCTTTGCCGGTTTAACATCCCGGGTCAAATAAAGGGCCCTGTCTTTAAGAATGCTAATAGTGGCTGAGTCAAGGGCAATATCAATAAGCACTGTGTTTTCATGCTGTTTAATCTCTTTGGTAAAACGAAAAAGCCTTATTAAGCTAAAAGCAGACGCTTCGACAGCGCCTGGCTCAAGTCCGGCCCGGCGTAAAATGGAAACGTATTGTTCAGCCGAATCCTTCCTGGCAGTTGCAAAAATTACCTCCATCTGCGAGGAGGATTTTTCGGGCTCTATCACCTGAAAATCAGATACTATTTCCTCAATAAAAGGAATATATTTTTGGGCTTCAAACCTTATTCCTTTATCCCGTTCTTTTTTGGGCAATTTGGGCATCTTAAAATATCTTATTATCAGCGCCTTTTCCGGCAGGGCAGTTACTACCTCTTTTGTCTTAATATTGCTCTCTTCCAAAACTCTCTGAATAGCCTTTATCAAAGCATCCTCGTCCTCTACCGCTGTCTGCTCGTCAAGTTTCACCCGGCCAAACTTAAGCAGTTTAAGCGGGCCAAAACCTTTTTCAAGCTCTACCGCGTCCACGAACTTATCTGTAATATACAGGCCCACTGTTCGTTTAGTCATTTTTTTTCATCCCTTTTTTAGAAGGCCTTGCCTCCCGGTGCTGGCCTCTTAGCCACTCATCTATTTCTCTTTTCTTAAATCTCCAGACATGTCCCATCTTAATACCGGATATTTTTTTCAAATGAAGCCAATTATAAATGGTCTGCTTTTCCACCTTTAAATAATCTGCCAACTCATTTATGTCCATCAATCTACCCATACACAACACCTTTACTTTTACTAATTCTTACTTGTTTTATAACAAAATATAAAATAACATATAAAATTTATGTTGTCAACTCTTTTTTTATCCATATGCGCAATTCCTTGATAAATAAAAGGTTGCCACACCTACCTATCTTACTTGTTTTTACTTATATTTAATTTAATCCCTATTAATTTAGGTTCTTTCCCAAATTTGATGTAAAATATAGAAAGAATCTGAATGAGTTTGGCAACAAACTCATTAAAAAAGCCCTGATTTTGGTCAGGGCCTTATTTTTTTAACAATTTTTTCCTTTTTATTTATGATGCTATCTTACCATCCTTATGTCGTTGTCATCAACCACAGCATCAATACGATAACCTGTTCCCGCATTGCTTATTGTTACAAAAATAGGGGGATAATAAACACTTCCCGGGGGATCTTCTATTCTATCAGGTACCAGTTCACCTCCCGGCCTGTTAATATCAGCTACAGCAAAGATCCCAGGATTGGTCCGGCATCTATGTAAGGCCCATTCCACACCGGCCTGAGCCAGATAAAAGGCCCGGGTGTGCTTAATTTGTCTGGCCGTAGAGTGATAATGCCCCCGGGCCAATGTCAATATTGTACTGACTAAAATAAGCATAATAACAGAAAATATAATCGCAATAACTAAGGCAGCTCCTTTGGTATTTCTCATTATACTTATTCCTTTGTTATATAGCTTATTCAATGCCCGGTCCGGAAGAAATTAAAGATTATCCTCTTTTTCTGCCACTAAGAGCCATAATCCCTTATGGTAATATAATACAGAAAATAGTTCATCCAGCACCAGGCTGATTTTACTGCTTAATATAGCGTCAAAATCTTCGCAAATCGCGGGATGGGCCATCCTAAAGCTATTAGACCAAACCACAGAGCCGTTTTTAGTATTCTGGATAAAGATTATGACCTCTATCGTTTTTTCAATCTTATTGGAAAATTCAAGCGCTGTCCGCCTGATTTTTTTTAAGGACGGCAGACTTTGTTCATATCTATCTGCCATACTGTAACAGGCTAATCCTTCTATCTGAAAAGGCAAAATTCCGCCGAATGGGTCGGGTATCTCCCGTTCCATAATAGTCCTGTTATCTATCAGCGATTTAGGTGTTGCGTCTAAAATCACTCCCCGGATAAACGCATCCACTCCTCCAAACTCCCTGGCTAACCCCTTAACCTTGCCCTTTGACAACTTGGTGGTAGCCGGGCAATTGGTAAAAATGCTTTTCAAAATTTCTTTAGACAGCATTAAACTATAGTTTGAATGTATTACGTTCCATTCCCGGGAAATCGGATTATTCTGGTTTTTAAAAACCCGGATTATTTTATCAGAAAGAAGCAGTTTTTCAACAGGTTGTCCTGATACAACTGGAATCTGCCGGGCTTCAAAATAATCCTTTATGTAAGCAACTATATCATTACTGCCTTTCCAGGTTAACGCCGCACTAAACACCTGATGACTGCGATTTGAAAACGGCAGGATTGCTATTTTTTTCATTCCCAGGCTTACCACATACTTGGTATGTCCAATTTCACTGCGCGGCCAGGTAATAGATACAAACCCCAGGTTTATTACAATAATCAACGCCGTAATAACCGTTACTTGCAACCTATAGTTTTTGTTAGGTCTTTTTTTCATTATATCAATTTTAAAAATCTATCTACGATATCCTTGCCAAAATGCGTCCCGGAATATTTTATCAGCTCTTCCTTGGCTTGTTCAACACTCAACGCTTTTCTATAGGGACGATCTGAGATCATAGCATCATAAGAGTCTGCTACCATTAGTATCTTTACAGAAACAGATAATTCCTTGCCGGTTAAGCCATCAGGATATCCCTCACCATTCACCCATTCCTGATGATGCCGGACCAGATCGCACAAATTAGATAATCTTTTAATCGGCTTCATAATGTTTTCACCGATTATAGTGTGTTTTTTAACCAGTTCGTATTCATCTTTAGTCAAGGGTCCGGGTTTACGAAGAATTGCATCACTTATGCCAATCTTTCCGATATCATGTAAAAGCGCCGCCTCTTTCAGTACCTCTTTTTCTTCATCGCTTAAACCAAAATTCTCAGCCAGCATCATACAGTAGCCGACTACCCGGTTTGAATGACCGCGGGTATAAGGGTCCTTTGCCTCTACTGCCATTGCTAAAGCAGTAATGGTTTCAAAATAAGTCCGTTCTATATCCTCGCTAAGCCTTGCGTTTTCAATAGCGGTAGCAGTCTGGGCAGACAGGTTAGAAAGTAAAATAACGTCATCCTGATTAAACCTTCCTCCATTTTTATCTTTATCATTAATCGCTATAACACCAATTACTTTCTCACTATGAACTAAAGGTACGCAAAGAAAAGAGTGGTCGGAATAACCCGGTATAGATTCCAAATTGAACCGCGAAGTATCATTTGACGGCAATATAAGAGGCTTGTTTTCCCGCACCACCCAGCCTATCGGCCCATCCCCGATCTTTATTCGGGTCTTCTTTGCCGTGCTCTCACTCAATCCATGTGCTACTTTTATAAATAGCTTTTGAGTTTTTTTATTGATAAGCATTATGCAGCCTGATGTTCCATTTAAGGCATCCGTCACGACCTGAATGATTAATTCTAAAAGACCGTCTATATCATGCATTGAAGTTACAGCTGAGCCTACCCGGGAAAGAATATCTTGAATGCGATTTTTTGACTCTTTTAACTCTTCAATATTTTGCCTAAGCCGCCGGGTTACGCGGTTAAAAGACTCGCCTAATTCACCGATCTCATCATCTTCTGAGGCCTTCAGTTCCCGGGAAAATTCACCATCAGCAATAGCCTTACTATTTTCAACCATTTTTAATATAGACCGACTAATCCTTTTGCTGAACAAATAACCGGCTACAGATATACAGACTATCAAAAAAATTAACAATCTGATTTCTTTAAGTATATCTTCCGATTCAGGCCAGATAAGCACATAGATCATATACAACATCAATAAAATGGGAATCAATGAGCTCAGGACATAGGAGATAACAAATTTCTGGGATAACTTATGTTTATTTGAAAAATCGAGCTTAAAAAATTTTTTCATCAATCCTCTTTTATCATTTTTTCAATTATACCAATAACTACCTATGTTGTCAAACCAATTTACTATTCTATTTACTATTATTCCCCTCTGATTGACCGGCAAATAAAGCAAAGAACCCTTCATCTTCCTTAAGAAGCCTGCTGCCTTTTCCTATGCGCAATCTACAAGATCCATTTAAAAAATAAACCAGATCTGCCCTCAATACTGTAGACAACCGATGAGATACGGCTATTAAAGTAATATTTTTAAAGTTCTCTCTTATGTTTCTTATTATTTTCTCCTCGCTTTCAGAATCCATAGAAGAAAATGCTTCATCCAGAATCAAGATTTTTGGATTCTTGGCTAACGCCCTTGCTATGGCAATTTTCTGCTTTTGGCCTTCAGATATTTTACAGGCATTTTCACCAACAATTGTCTGATATCCTTTAGGCAGGCCCCGGATAAATTCATTTATCCGGCAAATTCCAGATATCTTATCTATTTCTTCTCTTTCTATATTTTTTCTGCCGTATCTTATATTATTTTCTACTGTATCATTCAGCAAAAACGGCTCCTGCAAGGCTGCCCCGATTTGTGCTTTTAGAAAACCGGATTTTATTTCCCTTATGTTATGCCCATCGATAAATATATCTCCACTTGAAGGTTCATATAGTTTTAAAATAAGATTTAGT
>JAYEPI010000112.1:0-2102 GCA_034723835.1 Candidatus Omnitrophota bacterium
TAATATCCAATGCCGGAGACTCCCGAAGGTCATTAACATCCTTTTTATAAGTAACCCCCAAAATAAGTATCCTTGCCTTAGATATGCCTATATTCTTTTGCCTGAGAAGCTGTTCTGCCTGCTGGCAAACATAATGCGGCATAAACAAATTTGTCTTAGAAGCTAAATCTATCATTTTTGTCTTAAAACCAACCTTGCGCGCCTTCCAGGATAGATACAACGGATCCGCGGGAATACAATGTCCGCCAATGCCCGGGCCGGGGTAAAACGGCATAAAGCCAAACGGCTTTGTCTTGGCTGCCTCCACTACCTCCCAGACATTTATGTTAAGCTTATTGCAAAGCATTGCAAATTCATTTATCAAACCGATATTTACAATCCTAAAGGTATTCTCTAAAAGCTTTACTATCTCCGCGGCTTCAGCGGATGAGACTATAATGACCTTTTTTATTATCTTGGAATAAACCTCTCTGGTAAGCTCACCTGCCTTTTTATTTATCCCGCCTACAACCTTAGGAATATCAGTTAAACCATATTTTTCATTTCCCGGGTCTATTCTTTCCGGTGAAAAGGCCAGGAAAAAGTCTTTTCCTTCAATCAATCCGCCTTTTGAAAGAATGGGTAGAATCACATCCCGGGTAGTACCCGGATAGGTGGTACTTTCGACTATAATAAGGCTTCCTTTTTTAAAATACCTGCTGATAGTCCGGGTTGCTTTCATAATATAGGAAATATTGGGTATTTTTGTTTTACGCAAAGGCGTAGGTACGCAAATTATAATGATGTCGATTTCTTTTAAAATTTTATAATCCTGTCTGGGAAAGAAATTTTTTCTATTTATAGCTCCCTTTATCTCTTGCTCTGATATCTCCACAATATATGAACGTTTACTTAAGAGCGTCTTTAGCCTTTTCTTACTGGTATCTATACCAAAGACAGTGAAACCAGCTTTACTAAATTCCAGGGCTATCGGCAGGCCTACATACCCCAGACCGATTACCGCTATTTTTGCTGTCTTGTTTTTTATTTTTTCTTTTAATCCTTTTGCCATTTTTTCAACCGTTTTAATACCCCGAGCCGTGTTCGCCAATCTCAGGTTCATTATAAGTAGCACGGCCTTTTACCTCTATCTGCGGAAATGCCTTAAGCCGTATAACAAACCAGATAGTATCAGCATCTTTCCTGTTCCAGACCAACTCTGCGGTCCAGCAATGAAGGTCACGTTCAATTCCATATTCCTGCTCAACAAGCCTTGTGCTCATAACATCACCGCCCTGATAACCCCAGCACTGATAACCCCGTACGTTCCACTTGGGACTGAGCTTATACCTTGCCTGGGCGGTTAATTCATTATCCTCATTCCTTAAATACCTGTTGCCTAAACCAAATCTCCATTTATCTCCTCCATCAGCTATCAGGTCAACATTAAAAGTCTCTACGGTTTCATCATCTAAACTATAACTGGTATCAAACCTGCAGGTCAACCAACTGTACGGCCTTAATTCTAAATCAGCCTCAAGGTCGGAAATCTTATTGGTTCCGGGAAAATAACTAATCGACATAATCATGTCCGCTAAATCAAACTTTTCTGTTTCATCGCCAAATTTCCTTTTAGTCTGCAGTTTATTTTCCAGGCTAAAAGTAACGGCATTATATCCGGTTATTTCATCAATGCTGTCAAAGTCCAATATCTTATCCTGCTCCAAACCAGGATCTTTATATCTATAATTATGGGATATGCCTGGTGTAATCAAATGCCTCAATCCGCTTATTTCCATCCCTAAAAAATCCGTTTCTAAATCAAAAATCCGCCAAAAAGTGGTATTCAGGCTTATTCCGCTATAAAAAATAGCCCTGTTTAATGTCTCTCCATTTACGTCTTCACTATACCAGGTTTCTCTTGCGCCTACATAAGGAGTGAAATATAGCCAGTTAAATAACTTACCGACATAGGAAAACTGATTAAAACTGTCGAATCTTATCGCTTCATAATCTGAAAGCCCTGCCCGGCGATTATACAGGTTCGAAGCGCTGGTATCTGTCTGATAATAGAATCTTGTACTGCCAATTTTTAAGGCAGGGACATCCAATGAAATCTCGGG
>JAYEPI010000113.1:0-2090 GCA_034723835.1 Candidatus Omnitrophota bacterium
AATGATGGCTATCTTCAACAATTCTTTTGCCTGATTGTCTGTTGGGCAGAATTTTTCGATCTCTTTTGCCTCAAGATGAGCATTCCAGAAAGAATTGCCTTTCTGGTATCTTTTTTTCTGTATAATCTTGGTTGAGACTACACGTTTTCTTATTTCGGTTGAGGTTTCTCCATTTGGCTTTTGAATAAGATCTTCATAGTTTAAGCAAGGTACTTCCAAATGAATGTCTATCCTGTCTAATAAGGGCCCGGATATTCTGGAAAGATACTTCTGAATTTGATGCGGAGTGCAATGACATTCTTTCTTGGGGTGAGTGAAATAACCGCAGGGACAGGGATTCATAGCCGCTATCAGCATAAATCTTGCCGGGTAGGTAACAGTGCCGGAAATGCGCGAGACAGTCACTGTTCCTTCTTCAAGCGGCTGTCTTAGTACTTCAAGCACATTTCTTTTAAACTCCGGAAATTCGTCTAAAAATAATACGCCGTTATGAGCAAGGCTTATTTCTCCCGGCCGGGGATGGACTCCTCCCCCGGACAGAGCCGCGTCGGAAATAGTGTGGTGCGGTAAACGAAAAGGCCTTTTGGTTATCAAGGCCTTATTGGAAGATAATAATCCGGTTACGCTGTGGATCTTGGTAGTTTCTACTGCTTCTTCCATAGTCATTTTAGACAGGATACCGGGAATTCTTTTAGCCAGCATGGTTTTACCCGCTCCGGGCGGGCCGATAAGCAATACATTATGATGTCCGGCAGCAGCTACCTCTAAACCTCGTTTTATATGATATTGTCCCTTAACATCGCTAAAATCTGTTCTATAGTGGCCGTCTTTTTTCCAGAGTTTTTTTAAATCTATGCCGGCAGGCCTAATTTCGATTTCTCCTTTTATAAAGGCCACTGCTTCGGCAAGGCTGCTTATGGGATATGTCTCTACATCTTTTATAATAGATGATTCCTTGATATTCTTTTTTGGCAAAAGCAATACCTTGTTTTTGCTTTTTTTAAGTCCTATAGTCCGGGAAAGGGCCCCTTTTATCGGCCTTAAACTCCCGTCTAAAGATAATTCTCCGCAAGTTACTTTATTGAGCAAATTTTCCTGATCGATTTGACCGCTGGCTGTTAATATTCCCAAGGCAATAGGTAAATCAAACGCAGGCCCTTCTTTTTTTATATCAGCCGGAGCTAGATTTATGGTAATTTTTTTAGATGGGAATTCAAAACCGCTGTTCTTAATAGCCGACTTTACCCTTTTTATGCTTTCCCGCACTGTTGTATCCGGTAATCCTACAATAGAAAAGCCGGGTAACCCTCCGCTTATGTCTATTTCCACCTCTACTCTTAAGGCATCAATCCCCATGACCGTACTGGATTCAATTCTTGCCAGCATGATTCATACGCCTCCTCACACCAAAAGGCATCTTTGATTAACTCTATCCGGGGTTTATTCTGTTTATTAATAACAGAAATTGAGACTACATCAAATCGGCAGGGTTGTTGAGTTAACCCATGTTTTTTTAGATAAAATAAAGCAGTCTTTATAAGTTGTCTTTTCTTTTTTTTGGTAATAGAGTCTTCGGGTATTCCACAGTTGAAGCTTTTTCTTGTTTTTACTTCGATAAATATGGTCTCACTACTATGTCTGGCTATCAGGTCAATTTCGCCAAGGGGGCAGGAAAAATTAGTTTCCAGGATGTGGTAATGCCTTTTCTTTAAAAAGGTTAGGGCGATTTCTTCTCCCCAACTACCAAGGTTTTTTGTTTGTTTAGACATTTCTGCCCCCTTTGCTTTTTTGTTACTCTGTCTCGTAGGCCGATAAAACAGTTTCCTGCAGTTCTTCCTTGGCCTGTTTGGTAATTGGATAAACACTGTCATACCATTTACCGCCAGAGTCTTGCCGGCTCGGCATGCCGACAAAAATGCCGTTTTTACCTTCCACTACTTTGAGGCCTCTTACCATAATGTTGTCATTAATAACAACATCTACCATAGCCTTTAGAGAATCATCTCTTTGCAGGCGATTCAGCCGCGCTACCTTAAAACCGTTGTTTCCTACTGCCATAATTTTCACCTCCTTAAGTGAGTCCCGAAGTT
>JAYEPI010000114.1:0-2087 GCA_034723835.1 Candidatus Omnitrophota bacterium
CCCCACTGTTTGTACTTTAGAGTTGAGCCGGGCAATAGATAAAGAGGCAGGACGCAGAGGTGTTAAATCCAAAGTTCACTTAAAGGTAGATACCGGCATGGGCAGGATTGGTGTCTGGCATAAACAGGCGCTCGAATTAGCCCGGGCTGTTTACAGCCTGAATAATATAGAATTAGAAGGAATTTATACCCATTTCCCCAGCGCTGATGAAAGAGATAAGTCTTTTACTTATGAGCAGATTGCTTTATTTAAGGCCTTACTGGATAAATTAAGAAGACTCAATATTTCCATACCTTACAGGCATGCAGCCAATAGCGCTGGAATTTTAGATGTTAAAAACTCATATTTTAATCTGGTTAGGCCCGGTTTAATGCTTTACGGAGTTTATCCGTCAAAATATGTTTCTAAGGCGTTAGAACTAAAACCAGTACTTTCGCTTAAAACAAAAGTAACTTATTTAAAATCCGTACCCCAGGGCAGGTCTATAAGCTATGGCCGTAATCACGTTACCTCCCGGCCTACGGTCATTGCTACTTTACCAATAGGTTATGGTGATGGTTATAGCCACTTGTTATCCAATAAATCCCGGGTATTAATTAGGGGGAAAGTGGTGCCGGTGATAGGAAGAATTTGCATGGACCAGATGATGGTAGATATAGGGTCCCGGGGGGACGTAAAGGCCGGCGATGAAGTAGTATTGGTAGGTGCTCAAAGGAAAAAAGAGATAACGATCGAAGAATTAGCCGATCGCTGCGGCACTATTCCTTATCAGGTTTTATGCTGGATAGGCAATAAAATACCCCGGAAATACAGAAATAGATAGAAAAATGAGAAGTCTAAGAAAAAATTTGAAGCTATTTTCGGGAATAAGAAAACTGTAATGCGATTATTATCCACCATTGAAGCGCTACCTCGGGCAGGAAGAACGTGAAATCTATTAAGTTATGAATTAGAAAGGCAAGGATTGCCGTAGAAAGCCCTGTGCGTATTTTATCCTGAAGAACAGTTTTCGAAAGGGAAACTTTCAAGTTCTGACAGGCGATTCCTAAAAAAGCGATTATTCCCAGGATTCCGGTTTCTGCCCAGAGTTGAAGATAAGAGTTATGAGCGAATTTAGCTTCTTTAAACGGAAGGTTTCCCAGGCCAACTCCTGCAAAGGGATGGCTAAATATAGCCTCTGATGCGTTATGCCAATATCTCAGACGTTGTCTAAATGAAAACAAAGGGGTTGTGAAGTAGTCAGCGTTGTGAGAACGTATTAGAAAAATCAAGGCTAATCCCAAGCCCAGCGAAAACAAAGACAACGCCAGAAATTTCTTGGAGCCTGTTTTTTTGATTAAGCTGATTATCAGGAATGCTATCAGCAGGCTTAATACAGCGCCGGGAGATTTTGTTAAAAAAAGGCATTTAACTTACTGTATCCTGCGCTTTTTCCTACTTTTTGGGATAAAAAATGCCTGGAGAATATTGTCTCTTTTTGCCAGGATTTAATTGCAAGTGTCCCTTGTTATAGTTTAGGGTTTGTGAATGATAAGAAGATTATCGGGTTTGTGAGGAAGATTGGCGAAAATTAGCGCTATGAAAGAAATCCAATATAAGACCTTCAGCTTAAGGACTCATAAAAAGAACTGGCGCATAAAAAGGTCCAATGTCTGCCAATTTGAGTTGACTTTTAAGTGCGGGCTTAATTGCAGCTATTGCTATGTAAGTTGCTACAATAAGCCTGAATGCATAAAGAATGAATTAACTACAAAGGGGGTAAAATTTATTTTAGATAAGGTTTATAATGCCGGGATAATCTGGCTCTGTCTTACCGGAGGCGATCCTTTAACCCGGGAGGATTTTTTAGAAATTTATTCCTACGCAAAAAACAAAGGCCTTATTATCACTATATTTACCAATGGTTATTCAATGACTAAAGAGATAGCTGATTATTTAGAAAAAAGGCCGCCTTTTGTGAAGGAAGCCTGTTTTTAATCTACTTGAGGTAGATATCGAATACGCATTAAATGAATTGTTATCTCTGGTAAGAAGCAGAAGATTTAGCACAAATTCAAAGTGTAAAAGCTGCAGATTGAGGGAGTCTT
>JAYEPI010000115.1:0-2078 GCA_034723835.1 Candidatus Omnitrophota bacterium
CATAGAAATATTTTCCTCAGCATACAAAAAAAGTATCGCGCGGTATTCATCTTCCTTTAGGTCAAACCAAAAAGCTTTTATTGGTTTAAATTCACGGTCAATTTTTAAACTCGGCAGATCGATCCGATGCGTATTTGAACCCCAGTCACTAAGGACACTAACCGGTTGTGTATATCCGTCTACAACTGTTGTCTCGGGCAAGGCAAATGAGTCCCCTTGTTCCGAGCGCACAATTTCCGGAAAAATCCGGCCTGAATTAGACCAGTATTTTAATTGTATTTCAACCGGGTCATTAGCATTAGTTGAACCATACCAGCTGGGTATTGTCGTTACCTTTGATTTACCGACAAAAGACCATGGATCAACGACAATCTTTGTATAAAACGACAGCTTCTCATTAAAAGGCGCATCTATAGATAACTTGAAATTATTGTATATAGCCGGGTCATAAGTATTATAACGTTTTTCACCGAAAAAGTATCTCCAGGAGCCTTCCTGCAAAAGATAATTGGCATCTTTCCATTTAAAATCTCCCTTTTCAACTCCAAAATTAAAACGATAACTTCCTTTAACTACCGTCTCCCTGAGCTTGGGTTCTTCATATTCATCTTCCTCTTGCGCAGCTTCTTCGTCCTCTTCTGCATCAAGATATCCAAAATATTTTTGCGCAGAATAATTCTGCGCGTAAATACGGCTTGGCCCAAATATGCAAATAAAGAATAATCCGGCAGATACAATACAGGCAAATTTAATGAAGCTCACCCGGGCTAAAGCCCGGGGTTTCCAAGCGGAATCCCGCAAAGCTGCTTTCATACCCAGCTTAAAAGCTGGGGTTTTCAAAGCATGCGGGATAAAATATTTCTGGAATTCAGGGAATAAGAATAAGGATACTTCCTTTAGAAATAAACGGCATCGCGCTTTATTTTTAAAATAACGCCTATAGAGATTAACGAATTTTATACCGTTAATATGTGTAAATAATTTTACCACTTTGATTTTAACCATCCTTGGCAAATGAGTTACAATTATACTGTACTAAAATATATTATACTCCTCTTTGGCAAAAATTGCAAAATTAGTTCCCGCGGCCGAAATTGAACTGCCGCTTGGAGTATACCAGCCATGACCGGTATCACCCCCGCCTCTGCTCGCATAAGGCAATCCTGCCTGAGCTTTGCGCATGCCGAAGTTTGCCCGTATTATAAGAAGTTTCTCCAGTTCTCCCAGATAATAATCCGCTTTCTGCCTATAATTTTCTGATTTTTCCATTTCCCGCTCATCCTTATAAAACCTATCCAGGATCTGGAAAGCAATTATCATTTGCGAAGTCCACTCAATAGAAATTATGCCGTTCCTGTCTACACTTGAAGGATAACAAAAATCAAAACCGCAAACCTCAACTTTTTTTCCTATGAAATTTTTAAAACGAACTTTTGTTTTACAGTTTTCTTCAATAGACCCGACTAAAAGGTCAATATCAACGCCCATCTCTTCAAGCCGCCTTGGCCCCAGCGCGATAATACTTAAGGACATCGCGTCTGTCGCGATTATTGAATCATCTGAGCCCCGGTTAAAACGTTTCAACTTTCTGTTATAAGCATGCTTCTCAAGCCAGCTAAAAATCTTTTTTACCGATATATCATACTGCTTGTCTTTTGTAATATCATACAGCTTGCCGAATAACTTGTAGGCAGCAATATTGTGTTCAGTCCCTGACCATTCTATTTCCGGCCCTCCGGGTAATGACCCGTCATTTTTTTCGTTTTGCAAGCCGATCAGCCACTGCCCTATTTGTTCGGCCGCTTCAAAATAGCTGCTGTCATTTGATAACTCTTCATACCTGAGCATAGCCAGAGCAAGATAGATTGAAGGGCCGCTGTGGACAATATATTCACTGACATCGCCGGTTATCACGTCATAGGCATTGGCATACCCTCCCTTTACTTTAAGGGCTTTTGATTTATAAAAATCAAAAATTTTTTTCGCCTTTTTGTACTGCTTGAAATTAATAAAATTGAAAGCACTAAGGGCTTGATCATAAGTAAATCCTACATCAGGAAATCTATCATCATTATCAT
>JAYEPI010000116.1:0-2075 GCA_034723835.1 Candidatus Omnitrophota bacterium
TAAGTTTTGATCATACTGACAAATTGGGCCCGGAGCTGTTGGATATTGCCCGGGAAAAAGCAGGGATTATAAAAAGTCACAAGTCACAAGTCACAAGTCACAAGCCGGTTGTAATAAGCGCGCCTCAAGAGAAAGTGGTTATAGATGTTATTAGAAAGAGATGTAAACAGACAGGTGCGAGGCTATACGAAGAGAATAAAGATTTCTTTTATGAAAAGACGGGGGACGGATTTAAAATCAAAGGTATTTTTAATGAGTACCCAGAGTTAAAGATAAGCCTTTTGGGGAAATACCAGTTAATAAATGCAGCGTTAGCTGTAGGAATAATTGAGGCATTGCATTCTTGCAATATTAAGGTAAATATCAATTCTATAAGGAGAGGGCTTTATAGTGTTGTCTGGCCGGGGAGGATGCAGGTTATTGAAAAATCACCTTTTTTTATAGTAGACGGTGCTCAAAACCGCGCTTCGGCAAAGGCATTAAAAGAATCTCTGAAAGATTTTTCTTTTGACAGCTTAATCCTTTTGCTGGGTATTTCAGCCAATAAGGATATAGCAGGAATAACTCAGGAGCTTTGTCCGCAAGCTAGGCAGGTTATCTTGACAAAAGCAAACAATCCCCGGGCAGCTCAACCAGAGATATTTGAGAAGATAGTTAAAAAATATTGCCGGAATACGAAACTGACGGGATCAACAGAGGAAGGATTAATAACAGCCCGGCAGGCTGCTTCAAAAGATGATTTAATTCTAGCAACCGGTTCGTTTTATTTGGTGGGAGAAATATTAAAAACCCAAATACACCTACGAGGTGTATTTGGGTTTTGTGAAGGAATTTAGCATACACCTACGAGGTGTATGGGGGTATTATGAGTAAATTAATTTCATTAGACGATACGATTGCCGCTATCTCCACGCCAATCGGTGAAAGCGGCGTAGGTATTGTCCGGCTGAGTGGAAAAGACGCTTTATTAATTGCTGATAGGATATTTAAGTCTAAGAACGGCAAAAAGCCCTCTGAAATGCCGAGTTTCACAACACACTATGGATGGATTGTAGAAGAGTGTTTATTACCTGACGGGGTGAAGTCAAAGGATAGCTTACAACCTGAAGTAATTGACGAGGTTATTCTCACAGTGATGCATGCGCCCCGGACATATACCAGGGAAGATATTGTAGAGATTAACTGTCATGGCGGAGCAGTTTCTTTAAAAAAGGCTTTAGGTCTGGTAATTAATTTAGGAGCCAGGCTTGCTCAACCGGGCGAGTTTACCAAAAGGGCTTATTTAAACGGCCGAATAGACCTTACTCAGGCAGAGGCGGTTTTAGATATTATTAAGTCCAGGACCAGCAGAAGCCTGGATTGTGCGGTTAAACAGTTAAAAGGGGATTTATCCGGAGAAATTGGTTTATTACGTAATAAAATGCTTAATCTATCTGTCAATATAGAAGCGAGGATAGACTTTCCGGATGATGTGGCCGGTTCCTTAAGATTAAAGCCCGGGGTTAATGATATAATTGAAAAATTAGAAAGACTGATAAATTCTTTTGAATGGGGCCAGATCTTAAGAGAGGGTGTCTCAATAGTTATTTGCGGCAGGCCGAATGTCGGCAAGTCAAGCTTGATGAACGCCCTATTGAGAGAAAATCGGGTAATAGTTACTCCCTTACCCGGTACTACCAGGGACACGATAGAGGAACAGATCAACATAAAGGGTTTACCGTTAAGGGTGATTGATACAGCAGGGTTAGCCGGGGAAAAAGATTATATCGGCTACCTTACTGCAAAAAGGGCTGAGGTAATGATAGCTGAAGCGGATTTAGTGCTTTTTGTGTTTGATGGCAGCCGGGCGTTAAATAACGAAGATAGAAGTATAATAAATAAAATCAAGGATAAAAAACTTATAGTGGTAATAAATAAAATAGACCTGCCGCTGATGTTAAATTTAGACCGTATAGAAAAAATATTGAAAGACAAAAAGATAGTTAAGATTTCAGCTACCAAAAAAATAGGCTTAGAGTTATTAGAAGATGATATTTCAGAAATGGTTTTTCAAGGTGAATTAATTACAGACAACG
>JAYEPI010000117.1:0-8654 GCA_034723835.1 Candidatus Omnitrophota bacterium
ATTTGCAACCTCTACTTTTTTCTTTAAATCCGGATAAAGCGAAAGCGCCAGAGCATTGCTTTTTTGTTTAATCTCTTTAAACGGGTCGCTTATACCGGTTGTTTTTCCGATCAATCCGTAAATAATCTTGCCCATAAGCGGAGGGCAGGACTCCAGAGAAAAATCAGATATTGCCCTGCTAAGTTCCAGCAATATCTTTTTTTGCGTATCTTCATCTGCCCCGGTAAGTCTTGCGGTTTCAAGGGCCTGCTTAAAAAAACAGGGGATACAGTCTAGGTAGGTCTTCATCTTTATTTGCCTCTTCTTTTTAAAGTATCCTTTGTGCTAATGGGTATAACCCGTTTATGTTTTTTATCATAAACAGAAACTATATTTAACCCTCTAAAATATTTCTTTATATCAAAAATCTCTTTTCTCGTCAATGGCCTGACAGCCGACAACCTCAAAGGAGTGTTAATCTGGATCTCGTCCGGTTTAATCTCTTTTGCAAACCCGGCTAACTCTTCGACCAAGGGCTTATTCTGCTCTACAAACATTATCTGTAACGCCAATCTACCGTTATAATCTTTTCTGAATTGTTTTATGCCACTCAAAATATTTTTTATCTTTACATTTTTTGCCGGCCTATTTACCTGCTGCAAGCAAGCCTGTGAGCAGGCATCCAGTTTCAGACATACAAAATCTATCAGTAATAAGTCTCTTCTAAAGGTTTGTCTGCTTATTAAACAAGAGTTGGTTAGTATTGCCAGGGGTTCAGATCGTATTAACCTTATCTCTTTGATAACATCAGCTAAATTAGCCGCCAGCCCCGGTTCACCCCGGCCTGAAAAAGTAATATAGTCTATTGAAACACGAGGTAAAGATTTTATTTCCTTGATAACTTTTTCAGCCGGGACATATATTTTTCTTGTCTTTGTATATCCCTCTGTCTCCCCCAGCTGACAATAGACACAGTCAAAATTACATATCTTTTCCTGCCGGGAAAGCAAATCTATCCCTAAAGAACTTCCCAGCCTCCAAGAGGGCACCGGGCCATAGATATATTTAAACCTTTTCTTAAACATAATATGCAGACCACCCATTTACACCTCGTAGGTGTATGTGGGTTTTTAACTCCCATTTTACATACACCTACGAGGTGTAAATGGGTTTACTTTATCTACAAACTCTTATCAATCGTTCCGTCAGGAAGCAGGTTGTCAGGATGATGTTCACCCTGCTCTTCCATTTTATATCTCAGGCACTTCAGATTATTGCTAAAGCAGTAATTCTCAACCCACTTTTTATCTAATCTTCCCTGTTCATAAAATCTTTTCAGCGGACAAACATTATACCACTTGCAAATGTGTTCAGGGGCCAACTATAAGCTCTCCTTAAGCCTACTCCATAAATCTCTTATTTGAGAAGACGCTGAATTGTCCTGATATTCAACTATAGGTTTGCCGTTAACCATGGCGCGGGAAACATTGCTGTCGAATCCCACTTCACCAATTACCTCCACATTCGAATCCTTACACCATTTTTTTATAGCCTGGCTATTTTCCGGGTTCAAATCACATTTATTTATACAGACACAGGTCTTAACGCCAAAATGTTGTGTAACCTTTATTATCCGCTGCATATCATAAATCCCGCAAAATGTCGGCTCGGTCACTACCAGCGCTATGTCTATCCCGCCTAAGCAGGCAATCACCGGACAACCTATACCCGGCGGTCCATCGATTATAATATAATCCCTGTTCTGGCGCCCGGCAATCTGTTTTGCCTCTTGTCTGACTGTAGCTACAAGCTTTCCCGAATTTTCCTCAGCTATTCCCAGCTTTGCATGGACAAACGGGCCATAAGATGTATCGGAAATAAACCATTCACCGCAAGTATTTTCTTCCATCTTTATTGCTCCTTGCGGACAAACAAAACTACATATCCCGCATCCTTCACAGGAGATAGGATCAATAAAAAATCGTTGTGCGTTGTGCGTTATGTGTTGTGTGTCATTAATTATTGCAGAAAACCGGCAAACCTCAAGACATTTTTGGCATCCTACACAAAGTTCTTTATCAATAACCGCTGTCTTACCGCTTTTAAACTTGTGAGTTTGCTTTATTTTGGGGTGCAGCAACAAATGCAAATCAGCCGCGTCTACATCACAATCTGCCACAACCTTATTTTCAGCTAAGCTGGCAAAACAAGCGGTTATAACAGTCTTACCGGTTCCCCCTTTTCCGCTGATAACAACAATCTCTTTCATTTCTTTCTAATCAAAACTCCGATAAAAACACCAAAAGGATTCCTGCCGTGAGAATTTGGGATGGTTGTCTCCCAGCATACTGACAGGTTTTTATCCAGGCCCTTGATCAAAACCATCAATTGGCAAATACTAAAAAATCTTGCCTGATTATAAACGGATGGCTTAAACAGTCCTTTTAATCTTCGCTTCAAAGAGAGCACAGAATACCTATTTAAAACGCCCAAAAAAACCTTGTCTTTTGACACCCGAAGCGCCTCTTTGAGGGCCAGGGCGGGCTTGGCCAAAAACTCCAAGGTAGTAATCATTGTAACAATATCAAAACTTTCATCCGCAAATGGAAGGTTTTCTGCGGCGGCTAACTTGAGTTCTATCCCCTGGCCTATTTTTCGCCTGGCAATATCCAGCATATCCGGGGAACCATCAACCCCGGCCGGTTTTAGCCGGAGTTCCTTAAACCAGATAATATGATGCGCTGTTCCGCAGCCAATATCCAGAAGTTTCATGCCGGGATTTGGCTTTATTAACCTTAAAATAAGAGCTTTTTCTAACTTGTCAAAAAAGCGGCCTTTTTTTGACTCATACCAGTTATCATAATCTGCGGCAATCTGCCCGTTAAAGTTTGACCTTTTCACCCCACCAGTCATCATAAAACCTTTTTAAGTGTTCGTAAAATTCCTTATCCATAGTTGTTTCCCGGACATCCTCTTCTTTAAAAGAATACCTGTAGCCTGCGCAATAGGCCATAAGTGTCTCATTGGCACTATTTATCTTTTTAATCAATTTTTCATATTCTTTCTTCTTTTTGCCTTTATATTTATCGGGATGAAATTTCAATGCCAATTTTCTATAGGCCTGCCTTATCTCCTCTAATGTGGCGCTTTCATCCAGCTCCAAAATCTTTCGCGCAGTATCAACATTTTTAAAACCGGCCATTTTAACCTCTCATTTTTCTCTCTACTGCTCTTATCTTGCCTTCAATAGTTAACTTTTTATCCCGCCGATCATCTATGGTAATCGTGGTTACCACTCTTTTAATTTCCCTTTTGAGCACGGCATTGTGCATTTTTCTGGCTATATTCAACAGCCTGTCTACAGAATCTGCTTCTACAATAGTGTCCATAGTTGTAAGCCGAAAATTTATTTGCCGTTGGTTTTTTAATATCTTTAACGCCCCGGCTATATATTTACTGACCGAGGCCGTCTTAGTGCCCAGAGGTATTACGCTTATCTTCATAATCGGCATTTTGGTTTAATCTCCTTTGCCAAATTTATCTTTCAGAGCATGCCGTAACAGTAACGCTCTACGGATAGCCGGGGTTTTCCAACCCCCGGCCCGTGTTGCAGCGGGATTAGAAAATCCCGCCTATCCGGGGAAAAACAGATTATGCCGCAGTTTGTTTTATGGTTTTGAGTAATTGTTTGAATCTCTCTTCATATTCCGGCAAGCATTCAATAATCGGAATACCTTTTGAATAAGCCACAGCAATTTCTTTATCAAAGGGGATACGCATTAAAACAGGGATTTGTTCATCCTGACAAAATCTTTCAACTTTCTCATCACCGATGTCACTGCGATTTATAACCACGCCAAAGGCAACTTTCAGTTTCTCCAATGCTTCAACCGCCAGAATTAAATCATTCAGTCCAAACGGAGTGGGTTCGGTAACCAAAATACAAAAATTACTTCCTTTAACCGCTTCAATAACCGGGCAGGATGTCCCGGGAGGGGCATCAATTATTACTAATCTAGTCGGATTAAGATAATCCTTAACCGCCCTGATTAACGGCGGAGACATTGCTTGTCCGATATCCAGCCTGCCGTGCGCAAATTGGATATTATTGCTTTTTCCAATCTCCACCACGCCTATTTTTTTATCTTGTTCAGTGATTGCCTGCCGGGGGCAAAGTAAAGCACACCCTCCGCAGCCGTGGCATAATTCAGGAAAAACCAGAACTTTATTTTTCCCGCCGGATGCGGATCCGTCTTTGGCGGATATTACCGCAATGGCATTATAAGCGCAAACTTCAGCGCACCTGCCGCAATAATTACATTTTTTTTCATCAACTCCGGGCACAGGAATACTAACCGGACAGCTCTTTTCAATTTCAGGTTTTAAAAAGATATGGCTGTCGGGTTCTTCTACGTCGCAGTCTAAAAATTGAACATTTCCTAATGACAATGCCAAATTAACGGCAATTGTAGTCTTACCTGTACCCCCCTTACCGCTGGCAACAGAAATTATCATCTACGACCTAGCCATTTTTGCGCCACAACTTGGACAATCCAAAGAGTAACAAGGAATTCCTGCCTGATGGGCAACCCTCTTGCCGCAGCTTGGGCATACACATTCGCCGCTCGGGCCTGCGCCCGGACGATTGCCGCCCATTCTACCTCTGCCCGCATCCCGGCCAAAGCCTCCTCCCCTGCCTGTCCCTGGACCCTGACCAAACGGGCCTGTTCCATCTCCTCTGGGCATTTTATTTACCTCCTATTTTTCACCCAAACCAAATTTACTTCCAACGCTCGGGCCTGAGCCTGATTTCAGCTCACCTTTGTTATATTTTTCTATCGCCTGTTTCACAACCCCTGAAACTCCGCTGATTACTTCTATCCCGGCTGCATTGAGTGTCTGAAACGCATTAGGGCCGACGTTGCCGGTTAAAACTGCTTTTACGTCTTTACCGGCAACAAGCTGTCCTGACTGAATTCCTGCCCCGCCTCCGACAACGGCGTTAGGATTTTCCAGTGCCTCATATTTCAAGGTCTGGGAGTCAATAATAATAAAATATGGGCATCTTCCAAACCGTGGGTCAACCTGAGAATCTAAATTGTCTCCCTGCGCAGTTACACAAATTTTCATTTTTCTGCTCCTTTCCCTCTTTTTTTCTGCCTTCTGTCCTCTATCTTCTGACTTCTGTTATTTGTCCTCTGAATCTGGATGGGCACACTCTGTCCTATCCAGGCCATAGCCTCTACCCAAACCAGGGGTGCAGGGATTACCTGCGGTTTTAAGAGTCCCCTTAACCAGCCCGTCTATTACTTCATCTATAGTGCCGCTAATCCCGGTCATAGTTTGAATCCTCTGTTCCTCAAATAATCCAAAGGCTCTCTGGCCCATACCCCCGGCAATAATACATTCTACTCCCCTTTCGCGTAAAAATTGAGGCAAAAATCCAGGGTGATGACCCGGATTATCAATGGTTTCTTTATTTTTTAATTTGCCATTCTCAATCTCTACAATAGTAAAAGAAGGGCACCTCCCAAAGTGAGGAGATACAAAATTACCATCTGTAGATATAGCTATTTTCTCCATATGTCACCTCCGTTGACAATCGCTACATAAACCATAAAAATGCATCTGATGCGAATCTATCTTAAAATTGAATTTTTTTGAAAGAGCGTTTTTTATCTCTTCTAAAAGACTTTTTTCTCCTTCAATAAATTCAGCGTAATCTATAACCCTTCCGCAAGCCCTGCAAATTAGATGATGATGGTGAGTGGCATTAGGCCCTTTGGCTAATTCATACCTTGAGCGGCCGTCGCCAAAATCAAACTTAAATACCAGGCCCATTTGGCGCAGGAGCTCTAATGTCCTGTATACAGTGGTAAGGCCGATACCGGGATATATCTTATGAACTCCTAAATAGACGTCTTCTGCGCTCAAGTGTTTATTGGTCCCGGTCAATATTTCAAGTATGGCCTGCCGGGGCATAGTTATCCGGCATCCGTAACCCCTGAATCTACCTGCCCACCAATGCGAACCGTGCACAGCTATTCCCCCTCTTAACCTAAAGGACATGTCCCTGTCGGACAGCTCGAACCTGAAAAACCGGATTTATCGCCGGAAGAACCTCCTATACTGAATGACCCGATAGTTTTTTCAATGTTCCTGCCACCGCACTTCTTGCATTCTAACTTCACCTTTTCGGAAGTCATCCCTATTAACAGGTCAAACCTTTCACCGCAATCTTTGCAAACATAAGTATAAATAGGCATAATTTATCCCTTCTTAGTTTTTCTGTCCACCATCAGAACAGGGCGGTTTTTTACAAGGTTCGGTCCTTCCACAGCAAGTTTTATCTGAAGAATCCTTTGGGGAAGCTTTTCTATAATCCGTTGCATAAAAGCCTGAACCTTTAAAGATTATCCCTGCGCCTTTCCCGATTAAACGCTTAACTCGACCTTTACATTCCGGACACTGCTTAATCCGCTCAGCGCTCATACTCTGAAACTTCTCAAATCGATGGTCACAGTCTTCACATTCATATTCATAAGTTGGCATATCTCTATTACCTCCAAATCTGTCCCTTCCCATTTGCAATATGGGAATAACCGTCCCCTATAACAAAATGGGCATATTATACTTGCTTATTATATGCCCACTCATTGATTTCGTCAATTCAATTATTTAGGGTCTCTGAACGCCTTCAAAACCTCTATAAGACAGAGACCCCTGATTACACAGATTAATTAAGATTACACAGATTATTTCCTTGAAGAATAATCTCTGTAATCATTTTTCAAAGCTCTCTATTTCTTTTTACTCTCAGGCTGAGATTCAAGCTCTTTTATGCGGCCTTGAATAGCCTTGAGCTCATCCTGCATAGCTTTGGCATCTTCTCTCAGCATATCTACCTCCTGCCCAGGAGTCACATCCTGAGCATAAGGATATGCCGCATAAGGGGATGCCGCGTAAGGCATTGCATAGTAAGGGGCGCCAAACCATCCCCGGCCTCTGCCCCGGCCCCAGCCACGGCCTCTACCCCAGCCACGGCCCAAACCAAATCCACCTCTGCCAGGTATTGGGTTCATATATCCGGGTACAGAATAACCAGCACAAAAACCAGCCGCTCGACCAGTCATTGGCCCTAATCCAGCCGGACCTGTTCTATCTCCACCAGGCATTTTAATTCACCTCACTTTCCACACTTGTTATTGACAATGGTTTTCATTACTACTAATAAATATACCTTATCTGCCCGGGCTTGTCAAGTATTTTTTTTGAAAAATTTTTTCAAAAATCAACCTGGGCCCTCAAACCAGATATAATTATAGTATCATTCCTGCCCTCGGAAGAATATTTAACTCCATTAGGATTCCAGATGACCTGAACATCCGGAGAGATACTTAAATAATCATTAATATAGATATTATAATAAACCTCGACATGACCTTCATCATGGCCAGGATTACCCGCCCTTTTATAATCATCACCGGGTATGTTTTGGCCTACAGCAATACCAAACACATCATTCACTCTACCCCAAGGTTTGCCGCTAATTTGCGTTCCCGCGCTCCAGGCATATTCAATATTAGATACCTTTGGGTTTTGCCAGCCAAATCGGCTAAAAGCAATAATAATACTTGTCAGCTGCTGATCAAAACTTAAGCCTGCACCATAATTAGATTCTCTATCTTTGGCTGCATCTAATAATTCAGTATGATCTGCATTATCATACCAGGCATATACCCGATAATTACCTTCTAATTCCCAATCAAATAACAGATTTGGCTTAAGGTTAATCTGAAAAAAACCAAATATATCATCTGCGATATCTTCCCAGTCCGCATTATCATCCAATATACCGGTATTTAATTCAATCCATTCTATTGGAACAATCGCAACTCTTATACCCGGACCAGTATCGTCAGGAAATTCCAAGACAGCGCTGTTTTTAAAGGTACTGCCTATAAACTGGCTACATTCATCATTGGCCGCTAAATTATCATCCAGATAGGCTGTGGGATCCAGCTTACCAAAGGTAATAGTAAACCTTTCCTCAAAAAGATAATGCTCATAGTAAGCCTCAATTAGATTAATCCTGCTGTCTCCGGCAGTAGCGTCCGCATTAACTCCGCTGAACAAAATCACTTCTCCTCCGTCTAAACCCGCACCGTTTCCTGCCTCCAGATGAATAAAGGCTAAACCAAAATCATCAAATTTCTTTTTAAATTCCAAATCCACAGAAATTGTCGCGTCAACCGCGTCTTCTACGTTAGCATCAATGCTCCCCTGAACAATAAATGTGGCACCTGCCCCTATTTCAATACCTCCTATTTCAACGGCAGAAACAAAATCCTGTCTGAAAAAAATGCTTCCAGTTAACAATAAACCCATTATTATAATTCTTTTCACTCTAACCTCCTTTTCTTTACAATTACAACTGCGTCGCAATCGCAATTATATTTTAAAAAAAATTACCCTCCCCTGCTGCTATAATCCACTGCTATCCTAACCCCAGCAGCCTTCCTCCCTGATAAACAATAAAAGCCGCTACCCAGGCAATGGCTGTGGTATAAAATATGGTAAATAAGGGCCAGCGCCAGGAATTTGTCTCTCTTTTTATCACTCCAATCACCGCTATACAGGGCAAATAAAGAAGTACAAAAACCATAATACTGTAA
>JAYEPI010000118.1:0-8559 GCA_034723835.1 Candidatus Omnitrophota bacterium
CGGAGTTTGATATTATGTTTGATGAGGGCATATCCCAGGCCGGTAGTATTATGGATTTAGGAATAGAAAAGGATATTATTCAGAAATCCGGCGCATGGTTGATATATAATCAGTCAAAACTTGGCCAGGGTAAAGAAAAGGGAAGGATCTATTTAAAAGAGAATCCCAAGCTTATGAGCGAAATCGAAGCTAACGTTAAAAAGGCAATGGGGATTTAAAGGAGATACAGCTGAAGATGAAGAGGATAGATAAATTAAATAATAAAAGTTTATTTTTAATAATTGTCTTAGTTAGCACTTTAATCATTGGTATATCTATTAACAGGGCTTTGTCCGGGGACGTTGAGCAAAAGACCGCATTTAACCGCTTAGATGAGGGATTTACCTTAATAGCCCGCGATGTATATCCAGCGGTGGTTAGTATTACTTCAACACATATAGAAAAGTTAGGCGCATTCGGATACAAATACTCCAGTCCGTTCGGAGAGGATGATTTATTTGACCAGTTCTTTAAGGACTTTTTTGGCCAGATGCCCGAAAGAGAGTATAAACAGATAGGGATTGGTTCCGGTGTTATTGTTGACAAGGATGGTTATATTTTAACTAATTACCATGTAGTAGAGGGAGTGGAAAACGGCGAGGTTACGGTTAAACTTCCTGATGGCCGTGAATTTAAAGGCAAGATAAAAGGCGTTGATTCTCGCAGCGACTTGGCAATAGTTAAAATTGACGGCAAGGATCTACCCGTAGCCCGCTTGGGTAATTCAGATAATGTCAAGATTGGGCAGTGGGCGGTTGCTATTGGGAACCCTTTCGGTTTTATTATAAATGACCCCAATCCGACTATGACTGTAGGCGTAATAAGTGCTTTACATCGCAGTCTGCCGGCGGCTAGGGGGACTAATCGTTATTACGGCGACCTTATTCAGACCGATGCTGCTATTAACCGGGGTAATTCCGGAGGACCTTTAGTTAATATAAAAGGAGAGATAATCGGTATAAATGTAGCCATATTTTCAACCACCGGCGGTTACCAGGGTGTAGGTTTTGCTATTCCGGTTAATACAGCTAAGGATGTTGTTAATGCCTTGATTAGCGGCAAGGAAGTTCTTTATGGGTGGCTGGGGGTAAATGTTCAAGACATAGACCAGGTTTTAGCCGATTATTTCAGATTGCCGGATCGCAAGGGAGTATTAGTAGCAAAGGTGCTTAAAGATAGCCCTGCCGAACGGGGCGGAATTAAAGATAAAGATATAATCAGGATTTTTGATGGAAAAGAGATAACAGATACCCGGCAGTTAATAAAGATAGTTAACCGAACTTCTCCGGATAAAAAAGTATTGATCAAGGTAATACGCAACAATAAAGAAGAGGCTTTAAGGGTTAAGATAGGTAAGCGTCCGGATACATTAAAAGAGGTAAAAGAAAAGGTTATATCCCGGCAATTATGGCGGGGATTGAAAGTAAGCGATATTACACCGGAAATAAGCAGAATGTTTAGTATTTCCCAGGACGTAACAGGTGTGGTTATTGTAGATATAGAATATGGCAGTCCTGCTGATGAATCAGGTTTGCGCAAGGGAGATGTTATTACCCAAATTGGCCCAAGAGCGATAGATAATTTGACCGGCTACAAACAGGCCATTACCGGGATTAAGGGCAGCGTTTTAATAAAGATCGACCGGGGCTATTTTGTCATTAAAGAAGATAAGTGAAATTTCAAAAGATACTATTAGGTTATTGTTGATTTTAGCCTCCATTCCTCAATAAAAGGGTAAGGTCCTTTCCTAAATTTGATGTGAAAATAGAAAAAACCTGGAATCAAGTCTGTTGCCGTTAGGCAACAGGCTCATGGAAAAGATAATGCTGAAGGCTGACGAGATCAGGAAGAAATTTTTAGAGTTTTTTAAATCAAAAGGCCACCGGATCGTTGCCGGCGATTCTTTGGTTCCCGCTAATGATCCTACGCTTTTGTTCACCGGGAGTGGAATGAACCAATTCAAGGAAGAATTTCTCGGCCACACCAAGGGTTATAAAAAGGCGGTATCCTGTCAGAAGTGTTTGCGAACAGTAGACTTGGAAAATGTGGGCCGCAGCCCGGGCCACCATACCTTTTTTGAGATGCTGGGTAATTTTTCCTTTGGAGATTATTTTAAAGAAGAAGCAATTAAATGGGGTTGGGAGTTTTTAGTAGATAAATTAGGTTTGCCGCCAAAAAAGCTTTGGGTTTCGATATATACCGAAGATAAAGAATCTCTTGATATCTGGAAATCCAAGATAAAGATTTCCAGCCAAAGAATTGTCAAACTCGGACAGAAGGAAAATTTTTGGCCTTCGGAGGCTTCGGCAAAAGGCCCCAATGGTCCATGCGGGCCGAGTAGCGAGATATTTTACGATAGAGGAACTGGAACAGGATGCAGGAAATCCGGCTGTAATCCGGGTTGTGACTGCACAAGGTTTATAGAGATTTGGAACCTGGTTTTTACTCAGTTTAATCGTCAGCCTGACGGGCGGTTCGAAGCGCTTCCCAATAAGTGTATTGATACCGGGATGGGCCTGGAAAGGATTACTGCTGTTTGCCAGGGCGTGAAAAATAATTTTCAAATAGACTCACTTAAGCCTATTATTGACGCTTTATCCAAAGCAGCCGGAATAACCTATGGCCGGGATAGGCGTAAGGATTATCATCTGATGGCTATAGCCGATCATATTCGGGCTGTGGTCTTTTTAATATCCGACGGAGTATTGCCTTCTAATCAAGGCCGGGGTTATGTGGAACGGATGTTAATAAGAAGAGCTGTCAGCCATTACCGGACGCTTAATATGAAAGATTTATTCCTTCATAAAATGTCTTTGCTTGTTGCTGAGATAATGCAGGGTTTTTACCCGGAAGTCTTTGAGCAACAGAAGGTGATTTCAGAGATTATCTTATCCGAAGAAAAACGCTTTCAAAATACCCTGAAAGAAGGAAGACGTATCCAGCAGGAATTAATCAACAGCCTTTCTAAACAGGGAAAGAAGGTTATTCCGGGCGAGGATTGCTTCAGGCTTTATGATACTTATGGTTTTCCTCTTGATCTGATTGAAACTGATGCTGAGAAAAAAGGTTTTAGGCTTGATAAAAAAGGTTTTGAGGAGGCAATGCTTAAACAGCGTGAAATGTCACGCGAAGGCTCTCAGATAGAAGGTACGATTTTTGCCGATACACTGGCTGCTAAAATTAAATCAACGGTTAAGATGAGTAAATTTGTAGGTTATCAACAACAAGAGGCCGAGGCAAATACGATATTAATATTACTTGATAATCAACCGGTTAAGAGCATTAAACAGGGCGAGAAAGGACAGATAGTTTTGGATTGCAGCCCGTGTTACGGAGAGTCAGGCGGTCAGGCCGGAGATAAAGGCTTGATTAAAAATAAAAAAGAAGCAGAGTTAAAGATAGTGGACACCAAGATAATAAATGGGATAATTGTGCACTTTGTGGAAATGGTTAAGGGAAAGTTAAATTTAGGTGATAAAGTTATGATTTCCGTTGACCGGGAACGCCGGGCAGATATAAGGCGAAATCATACCGCTACTCACTTACTTCAAAACGCGCTGCGGGAGGTTTTTGGCCCCCCGGTTAAACAGCGGGGTTCGCTGGTTAACGCGGAGAAGATGAGGTTTGATTTCAGTTATTTTAAACTGCCTGCTAAATCAGAGCTTGACCGGATAGAAGATATGGTTAACCGGGATATCCGGCGCAGTATCCCCGTAAAATCCGAATATATGCCTTTTGCTCAGGCAAAAGAATGCGGCGCATTAGCGCTGTTTGGCGAAAAATACGGCGAGATAGTCCGGGTAATTTCCATCGGTGATATTAGTAAAGAACTTTGTGGAGGCACCCATGTTGACTCAACTTCTGAAATAGCTTTATTTAAAATAACCGGTGAAAGCGCAGTAGCGGCGGGTATAAGGAGAATAGAGGCCGTTACCGGGAAAGCAGCCTATTGCCGGATGAAACAGGAAGAAAATATTGTTTCTAAGGCGTCCGGAATGCTTAAATGCGCCCCTGCTAAAATAACCGGACGAATAGAAAAACTCCTTTCCGGATTAAGTTCATGCGCAAAGCAGACAAGCGCCCTGGAAAAAAAAGTATTATCGATCGAAATGGAAAATGTTATAAAACAAGCGCTTATTATCAAGAAAGTTAAAGTAATTATCCAGCGGGTAGAATGTGCTGCTGCCGGAGAATTAAAAACCAGGCTGGATCTTTTGAGAGAAAGGCTGTCTTCGGCAATTATCGTTCTTGGTTCGGTATCCGGAGATAAGGTTTCATTAGTGAGTGCGGTAACCGATGATTTAGTTAGAAAAGGCCTGGATTGCAGGAATATTATTAAAGAGTTAAGCCGTTTGATTGGGGGAAGTGGAGGCGGGAAGCCGGATTTTGCCCAGGCTGGCTCCAGGCATCCCTCGAAACTTAGCAAGGCGTTAGAAAAGGCGCCGCAAATAATTAAGAGGTATCTGGTATGATGCATTTGATATTTTGGGAAAAAGGGGGTTCTAAGAAGATTGAAAGATTAACTGCCCGGGATCTTGATAAACCGGTGTATAGGGCAATTAACAGAATAATAGATGACGTAAGAAAAACCGGTGACCGGGCACTGGTAAAATATACTAATAAATTTGACGGTGTGAATTTAAGCCCTAAAAGGTTAAAGGTAAAAGAAGGAGATGTAAATAAGGCTTATGAGCAAATAGATGTTAAGTTCGTGCCGCTGTTGAAGCAGGCCATGGAAAATGTGAAAGGTTTTTATAAAAAGAGGTTAAAAAGGGCTTTTAGGTTGAAGACGCGGGATGGAGTTATGCTGGAGGAAAAATATTATCCTATCGAACGGGTAGGTATTTATATTCCCGGAGGGACAGCGCCGCTGGTTTCTACTGTATATATGTCGGTTTTACCGGCAAAGATGGCCGGGGTAAGAGAAATAGCGATAGTTTCTCCGCCAAGCAGAGGCGGAGAAATAGACCCTCATATTCTTGTGGTAGCTAATCTCTTAGGGGTAACCGAGATATACAGGATCGGAGGTCCTCAGGCTATAGCTGCTTTGGCATTGGGCACAAAGACTATCCCCAGGGTTGATAAGATCGTTGGACCGGGCAACCAATATGTTGCTGAGGCCAAAAGACAGGTTTACGGATTTTGCGATGTTGATATGGTTGCCGGCCCAAGTGAAGTAATAGTGCTTGCCGATAGGTATGCCGAACCCAATTATGTGGTTGCCGACCTTCTTGCCCAGAGTGAACATGCCGGTTCCACAGTTATACTTATTACTACTTCTAAGAAATTAGCTAATGAGGTAAGAAAAAGGGTAGATTCAGGATATGCAATTGTAGTTCGCAACCTTAAAGAAGCCATTAAGATTATAAACACTATTGCGCCCGAACATTTACAGATCATGATTAAAAGTCCTTCCCGGATAAAAAAGAAGATAATCAATGCCGGTGCTATTTTTATCGGGGCTTATTCTCCGGTGGCAGTGGGCGATTATATAGCCGGCCCAAGTCATGTATTACCTACTGGCGGAACAGCCAGATTTTATTCGGCATTGGGTATTGATGACTTTATTAAGCGTTCGCATTTTATTACTTACACCCGGGAAGCGTTGGAAAAGGTTAAAAAACAGGTAGTCAGACTGTCTGATATAGAAGGCCTGAAATTACACGGGACCTCTTTAGAGGTAAGGTTTGCCGAGGCAGAGCCAGCTGAGGTAAAACAGGAACAAGAAAAATCTTCTTTGGCCGAAACACCCTCCGAGGCCAAAGTTACACAGGAGAGCAAAGATGCCCAAAAAGAAAATCGTCAGGAAAGCCCGGATAAAAAGACAGACCACTGAGGTTGAGGTTAACGGCAGATTATTGCTGGATGGCGAAGGTAGCCACAAAATTGATAGCGGTATTAAGTTTTTAGATCATATGCTGGATTTATTTGTCTTTCACGGTTTTTTTGACTTAGAGCTTGCAGCTAAAGGAGATTTGGGCGTGGATTATCATCATACTAATGAGGATATGGGGATTGTCCTTGGCGAGGCGTTTAAAAAAAGTATAGGTAATGCGGATGGAATAAGAAGGTTTGGTGAAGCCTCGGTTCCCATGGAAGAAGTTCTGGCGAGGGTAGCGGTGGATATTTGCGGAAGGGGAAATTTTTCCTGGAATTTACCGCCTGAGACACTGCTAAAAAAAGAAGCCGGAGGATACAGTTTTGATGATGCCGAGCACTTTCTAAGTTCGTTCGCTAAAAAATCGGGTATAAATATAAAGGTTAATATAGTTGAACAGAGTCAAAATACCCATCATTTGCTGGAGGCGATATTTAAGTCTCTAGGCATAGCAATTGACCGGGCAACCCGGATAGATAAGAGAAGAAAAGGTGTTCCTTCTACTAAGGGAATCATCGATCTATAAAAGCTGCAGGCTGCAGCCTGAAAGGATATTTTATGCTGATTATTCCTGCGATTGATATAAGAGATGGAAAGGTAGTCAGGCTTTGGCAGGGAAATTTTTCCAAGCAGATAGTTTATTCTGAAAATCCTATGTCGGTTGCCCGGCAATGGGAGTTTATGGGAGCAGAGCTGCTTCACATAATTGACTTAGACGGTGCTTTAGCCGGTACTTTGAAAAATTTAGACATAGCAGTTGAAATAGCAAAAAAAATATCTATTCCTGTCGAATTAGGAGGCGGAATTAGGACTGAAACTGCAATTGAAGAGGTATTGTCAAGGGGGATAAGCCGGGTAATTATGGGCACGGGGGTTTATCAGGATCTGGAATCTGCTAAAGGGATAATTTCTAAATATCAAGATAAAGTGATTGTTAGTATCGACTCAAAGGCAGGATTAATTCAGGCTGACGGCTGGACTAAGCCGGTTTCTTTAACACCAATTGAACTGGCCAATAAGCTGAAAGAACTTGGTTCAAATGAGGTTATTTATACAGATATTTTTAAAGACGGAACCTTGGCTGGGCCCGATATAGATAGCGTCAGACAGTTTTTAAAGGCATCGCAAATGCAAGTCATTGTTTCCGGCGGGATTGCTTCTTTGGACGATATTGTTAAACTTAAAGTATTGGAACCAGAGGGGCTCTCGGGTGTGATAATCGGAAAGGCATTGTATGAGGGTAAAATTGGTCTTAAAGAAGCGATAAAAACCGGTAAATAAAAACAGTAAAATTAACAATTAACAATTTGAAATGTCAACCGATAATTTAAAGTTAAAATATGACAAACAAGGTTTAATCCCGGTGATAATCCAGGATTATAAAACCGGAGAAGTTTTAATGTTGGCTTATATGAATAAATTAGCTTTGAAAAAAACCATTAATACCGGGAAAACGCATTTTTTCTCACGTTCTCGCGGGAAATTATGGTTAAAAGGAGAAACCTCGGGTCATTATCAGGAGGTTTGTGAAATTCTTTTCGATTGTGATAAAGATACGCTTTTAATCAAGGTCCGGCAAAAAGTTGGTGCGTGTCATATGGGATACAAATCTTGTTTTTATAGAAGTGCGGGAAAAAAAGGAAGGATTCTAAAGATAACCGGTAAGAAGATATTTGAACCCGGGAAAGTATATAAGAAAAATAATTCCGATTTTACTTAAAAAAAAGATGATTTTAAATAAGATATTAGTCCAAAAAAGAAAAGAAATTGAACAAGCAAAGGCAGAGGTTCCTCAGAATGAACTTGTGAAAAAGATATCCGGACTTTCTCCCCGGCGGGGTTTCAAATTAGCAATAAGCAGGGCCCATCAAATTAACCTGGTAGCTGAGATTAAAAAGGCCAGTCCTTCAAGAGGAATAATCCGGGAAGATTTTAATCCGGTTAAGATTTCTCAGTTTTATCAGAATAGCGGAGCCCGGGCCGTATCCGTATTAACCGATGAACAATTTTTTAAAGGCAGTCTTGAATATTTAAGCCAGATAAGGCAGGTTATTACCTTACCCATTTTACGAAAAGAGTTCATTATCGATGAATATCAAATTTATCAGTCTGTTCTGGCCGGGGCTGATGCCATACTTTTGATTGCGGCTGTACTTTCACGTGAGCAGTTAACCAGTTTTTCAATTGCGGCATCGCAGACCGGTATGGATGTGATTGTAGAGGTTCATTCAGAACAGGACGTAGAAAAAATACTTCCAATAGATCCGCCGATTATCGGGATTAACAATCGGGATTTGATTTCTTTCGAACTTAATCTGGATACCACTGAAAGACTGGTTAGATTACTTCCCCGGGGTAAGATTATAATTTCAGAAAGCGGTATTAAAACCCACCAGGATGTTATGAGGCTAAAAAGTCTGGGGGTGAATGCGGTATTGATCGGTGAAACTTTTATGGAAAGTGAAGATATAGGCGCTAAGGTGAAGGAGGTTATGGGATACTGATAAACTGCTAAATTGCTAAGGTTCGTCGTGCGTATTGCGTAAGACCTAAACGCAATACGCATCACGCAATATGAAAAAAGATGACTAAAATCAAGATATGCGGGATTACCAATGTAGATGATGCTTTAGCTGCCGCCG
>JAYEPI010000119.1:0-8496 GCA_034723835.1 Candidatus Omnitrophota bacterium
ATAATTTAAAAATATCAGACAAAACTTCTCCTTCTGCTTTCATAACGATTATGCAAGGTTGCAACAATTTTTGTTCGTATTGCATTGTCCCTTTTGTGAGGGGTAGAGAAAAAAGTAGAGATATAGAAGATATTTTAAAAGAAGCAAAATTTCTTGTTGAAAATGGCACAAGAGAAATAACTCTGCTTGGACAAAATGTTAATAGTTATGGGAAAGAAAATGGAATTTTTTTTCCAGAGTTGTTGTATAAAATAGCAGAAATAAAAAATCTGAAGAGAATTCGTTTTGCGACTTCTCATCCTAAAGATATGTCAATAAAATTGATTAAGACAATAGCCGCTGAGCAAAAGATTTCCCGGCAGGTGCATTTACCTGTTCAGTCGGGGAGTAAAAGGATTTTACGGCTGATGAACAGAAGATATACAAACACTGATTATTTAAGATTGATTGAGAGAATAAAGCAGGTTATTCCCGGGCTAAGGCTTTCGACAGATATTATTGTGGGTTTTCCGACAGAGACAAGGGATGATTTTAAAATGACCTATAACCTGATAAAGGAGGTAGGGTTTAACCGGGCATTTATATTTAAATATTCCCCCCGGCCCCCGGCAGTATCGGCCCGGATGAAAGACGATATCAGCTTGGATGAAAAAAAGCAAAGGCATCAAACATTATTGAAGTTGCAGCAAGAAATTTCCCGGAGGTTAAAAAAATGAAAAAGCTATTGATGGTAATGTTGCTGTTTTTAATAATCAGCCCTGCTGCTGAGGCAGGGAATGTTAATGTCAATGGATGGACGACCAAAAAAGCGGTAAGAAGGAAAAAGGCCTTAAAGAGCCGGGAGGCCGAAATGTTATACCGGCAGGCCGAAGAGCAGTTTCTTAAAAACAACTATCAGCAGGCTATTGATAAGTTTAAGGACATAGAATCTCTTCATCCCCGGGATAGATATGCCGATGATGCCCTGCTATTGGCCGGTGTTTCTTACCTGAAGGAAGAAAATTGGCAAAAAGCCCGTGAGAAGCTCAAGAAACTTTTAGGGCAATATCCTAAGAGTAATTTGCTCGGCAAAGCCGAACTTAGCCTGGGAGATTCTTTTTACCTGGCCAAGGATATAGATGGAGCAATCTTTCGTTATAAACAATTTCTGATAAATAATCCTCAAAATCCCCTGCTGGCTGAGGTTTATTTTAAATTAGGCAGATGTTATCAGAAAAAAGGCCGGTGGAGTGAAGCTAAATATTATTTTGAGAAGGTTTATGCGGATTATCCTTTGAGCTTTGAGGCTGGCGGGGCTTCAGGCATATTAACTGAAAACAACCTATTTTTTACTGTCCAGATGGGTTCATTCCTCGATAAAACAAATGCCTTAAAAACCCGCGATAAATTAAAAAATGAAGGCTATCAGGCTTACATCTCTGAAGTTAGAGAAAAAGGAAAATTGTTATACCGCGTGAGAATAGGAAAATTTGATACACAGGGCGAAGCCGATTATATAGCTAAGGAGTTAAAAGAAAAGGGTTATTCAACCAGGATATATCCATAATTTGATTAAATAGTAACTGGTTAATAATCGGTTAAATAGTTAAATAGTAACTGGTTAATCACCAATTACCAGTTACCAATGTTAGATATGAAAGAAATAGTAGTTTTCTTAGTCGGTCCGACAGCAGTGGGAAAGTCTGAGGCCGCTGTTGAATTGGCTTTGGCAATCAACGCGGAAATAATCTCCTGCGATTCAATGCAGGTTTATCAGGGGATGGATATCGGGACTGCTAAGCCGGGTAAGGATATTAGAAAAAGGATTCCCCATCATTTAATAGATATTATCAAACCAAAAGTTGAATTTAGCTGCGCTGATTTTTGTCAAAGGTCTAAAGTACTGATAGCCGGGATTATCAAAAACGGGAAAATCCCTCTTTTGGTTGGAGGAAGCGGACTTTATATAAAAACGCTGGTGGATGGGCTATTTTCCGGGCCTTCCCGTGACCAGAAACTGAGGAATAGATTAACCCGCCAGGCAGAGCTTTACGGCAATCAATACCTTTATCAAAAGCTAAAACAATTAGACCCTGTTTCCGCTGTTAAGATTCATCCCAATGACCGGCGCAGGATTATCCGTAGTCTTGAGGTTTACGAAAAGGTAAAGATTCCTATTTCCAGGCTCAAGCCCCTTAAAGAAGGAATTTCTTCTCAATACAAAGTAAGAATTATAGGCCTGGACAGGGATAGAAAAGACCTTTACAACCGGATTGACCAGCGGGTAGATAAGATGCTTGAGCACAACCTGGTAGATGAGGTCAGGGGATTGATTAAAAAAGGCCTTAGCCTTACAGCCCAACAGGCGTTAGGGTATAAAGAGGTCATAGGTTACTTAAATGGTAGATATGGCCTTAAGGAGGCTGAGAGATTGGTTAAGAGAAATACCCGGCACTTTGCCAAACGCCAGCTTTCCTGGTTTAGGCATGAGAAAAGGATTGAATGGGTAAAGATTGATAAAAATGAAACAGCAGGTAGGACAGCCGAAAAAGTGCTTAAGTTGTTGAGTGAAAGTTAAAAATGGAAAAGGCAGTTCTAATAGTTACCGATTTAGACAATTCACTTTATTGGAAGCTTCCGGATTTGGTTAGTGAATTAGCCGAGCTTACTTATTCTGCCGGCGCGAGTGTACTGGATACAATTACCTGCCGGATAAAAAATCCCAATCCTGCTTATCTAATCGGCAGGGGAAAGGTAGAGGAAATAGCATATCTGGCTAAAGAAAAGAAAGCGAATACAATAATCTTTAATGATGACCTGTCTCCGGCTCAACAGAGAAATTTGGAGGAAATGATCGGTTTAAAGACCGTTGACCGAACCCAGTTGATCTTGGATATATTTGCCCGCCGGGCACATTCTAAAGAAGGTAAGCTTCAGGTAGAGCTTGCCCAGCTGGTATATCTTCTTCCCCGGTTAAGCGGCCAGGGAATATGGTTGTCCAGGTTAGGCGGGGGCATTGGGACACGGGGCCCGGGTGAAAAAAAATTGGAAGTGCAGCGGCGTCATATTCGGCAAAGGATCGCAAGATTAAAAAAAGAGCTTAAAGACTTAAAAATTCACCGCCAGACATTGAGAAAATCAAGGGTTAAAGTTAAGCTTCCTTTAGTGGGAATAGTAGGTTATACTAATAGCGGCAAGTCCAGCCTGTTGAACGCGTTGACTAATTCAACGGTTAAAGTAGATGATAGGTTATTTGCCACTTTAGATCCTACGGTTAGAAGATTGGATCTGCCGGGCGGCAAGGCAATATTATTTGCCGACACTATCGGTTTTTTGCATAAGCTTCCCCATCATCTTATAGAGTCATTTAAAACAACACTGGAAGAAGTAATGTATGCCGATGTATTGGTTCAGGTAATAGATGCCTCCCATCCATTCAGCTTACAACACAGCAAAGATGTTGAGGTGGTTTTAGAAGAGATGGAAGTTAAAGATAAGCCGCGGATAGCTGCTTTAAATAAGATAGATAAACTTCCTCACCAGGGCATTATTGATCTTAGCCGGCTGCAGCAGAGATATACCAATAGTGTTGCTGTTTCAGCCTTGAAGGCGCAGGGCTTAAAAGAGCTAATAGATAAGATATTTTCAATAATTTCTCTTGACAGACGCTGATTTTGTGATATCGTATATTCTGCGCTTAATTAGCACTCAACGATAAAGAGTGCTAATCAATTTTAAGAGGTTTTTTAATGGTGGAAAACAGCCTGAGCGGAAGAAAAGAAGATATTTTAATAGTAGTAATTCAGTTCTATCTTGCTACGGGTATGCCGGTTGGTTCCCGGGCCGTCAGTGATAATCATAAATTAGGCTTAAGCCCGGCTACTATTCGTAACGAGATGGCTGAATTAGAAGAAATAGGATACCTCAACCAGCCCTATACCTCGGCAGGCAGGATTCCTACCGATAAAGGGTACAGGTATTATGTCGATTGCCTGATGAGGATTAAAAGGATAACTAAAAAGGAGATCGAGAGGATAGAAAGGGAATATATCGCCGAACGCAAGAAATTAGAATTGGCTGTGACCTTAGAAGAAATTATGGGCAGGGTGTCTCAGGCGCTTTCTGATTTAACCAATTATACCGGCTTAGCGCTTTTCCCCGAGATTCGAAATGATAAATGTAGCCGTAAAAAGCGGCTGTGCTTGGAAGGTATCTGGCATATATTGAATTATCCCGAATTTCATGATATTGACAGCATAAAAAAGATGTTCGAGGCGTTTGAAAAAGAATATCAGATTCGGGAAATATTAAATGAAGATATCGAGCAGGAAGGTATTCATATCCGTATTGGCAGTGAAAATAAATACTGCGAATTGCATAATTGTTCTTTAGTCACTTCACGTTATGGGGATGAAGATGAGGTGAGAGGCAGTTTAGGCATTATCGGGCCGGTGAGGATGGATTATAAACGGGTAGTGCCGATAGTAAGTTTTTTGGCTGAAACAATAACCCGGATTTTGTCCGATGGTTAAGCTGTTAAAAAAATAATATATATATATAATGATTACACAGATTAAAATGCAGATTACACAGATACCCTTATGGGCACAAGTAAATTTTAGTTTTAACAAATCTGTGTAATCTTATTTTAAAATCTGTGTAATCAGATACTTATTTATTTAAAATGACTAAAACACATAAAGCAAAAGCAAAAGAAAAAGAAGAGAAAAAAGAAAAAAAGGTAGCGCTTTCTCAGCAGGAGTATGACGCGGTTATTAAAAAATCCGCCGAGCGCGATGAATACTTTAATAAATTTTTAAAATCCTGCGCTGATTTTGACAATTTCCGGAAGAGATTTGAGCGCGAACGGATCGAATTCATTAAATTTGCCACTGAAGAGATTTTGCTTAAAATAATACCGATTGTCGATAATCTCAATAGAGCGGTGTGTTCTCTTGATGGCAATAATGCAAAAGATTTTGCCTCGATAATGAAAGGGGTTCAGTTGATTCAGGCGCAGTTTCATGACCTTCTTAGTGTCAATGGCGTTAAGAAAATTGAAACGAAAAATCAGATGTTTGATCCCCGGCTTCATGAAGCAGTTGAAATCGTAGAGGCCGATGATTTGCCGGAACATACAGTATTAGAAGAGATTCAACCGGGATATACCTTAAACGGCAAAGTGATAAAGCATGTGTTTGTGAAAGTGAGTAAGAAAAAAACACAGATGAACACAGATGAAAAAGACACAGATGAACACAGGGCGCAGAAAGAGTAAGCAGTAGGCAGTAAGCAGAAAAAATTGTAAAATTAACAATTAGCAATGTAAAACAATAGAAATAGGAGGTAGTAAACAATGGCAAAGGTAATCGGAATAGACTTAGGAACTTCGAACTCGGCAGCAGCTATTATGGAGGGAGGCCGGCCGAGCATTATTCCCAGCGCAGAAGGCGCGGGTATAGCCAGTGGTAAGGCATTTCCTTCTTATGTAGCCTTTACCAAAGACGGGCAAAAGCTGGTAGGCGAGCCGGCCCGGCGCCAGGCCGCCGTAAATCCTGCAGGTACTATTATTGCCGCCAAGAGAAAAATGGGTACAGACTATAAATATAAGATTGCCGGAAAGGAATATATGCCCCAGCAGATTTCCGCATTTATCTTACAAAAGATAAAACAGGATTCCGAGGCCTATTTAGGGGATAAGGTAGAAGAAGCAGTAATAACCTGCCCGGCCTACTTTAATGATAATCAGCGCACAGCCACCCGGGATGCCGGAGAGATAGCCGGATTAAAAGTCTTAAGGATTATAAATGAGCCTACTGCTGCCTGTCTGGCCTATGGTTTGGATAAAGCGGGAAAAGAGTTGAAGATTATGGTCTTTGATTTTGGGGGCGGCACGCTTGATGTTACTATTATGGATATGTGGCATGATAAAGAGCATGGCAGCGGCTTCGAGGTAATGTCAACCAGTGGTGATACCCAGCTTGGCGGAACAGATATGGACGCTAAGTTGATAGGTTATATAACCGGCGAATTTAAAAAGCAGGAAGGGATAGATTTAACAAAAGATAAAATGGCGATGCAAAGGTTAAGGGATGCTGCAGAAAAGGCAAAGGTAGAGCTTTCCAGCACCCTTACCACCGATATCAATCTTCCGTTTATAACAGCCGACTCCAGTGGGCCCAAGCATCTTACCATGACTATCAACCGGGCAAAGTTGGAAGAACTGGTGTCACCGATTGTTGAAAAATGCCGTAACTCTTTAGAGCGGGCGATAAATGATGCCAATAAGAAAACTCCTAAGGATATCGATAAGATAATTATGGTGGGCGGCCCTACCAGGATGCCGATAGTGCAAAAATTTGTTGAAGACTATGCAGGGAAGAAAATCGAACGGGGAATTGATCCTATGGAATGTGTGGCTATGGGAGCGGCAATTCAGGTAGCAGCCTTGAAAGGCGATATCAAAGATATCCAATTGCTTGATGTAACCCCGCTTTCCTTGGGGATAGAAACCTTGGGAGGGGTTTGCACCAATCTGATAGAAAGAAACACCACTATTCCCGCCAAAAAAAGCCAGATTTTTTCAACCGCTGCTGATAGTCAACCCGCTGTTACTATCAGGGTTTTGCAGGGTGAGAGGAGTATGGCCAATGATAATGTAGAACTGGGCCGGTTTGATCTGGTCGGTATTCCCCCGGCTCCGCGGGGCATTCCCCAGATAGAGGTAAGCTTTGATATAGACGCTAACGGCATAGTTCATGTAAGCGCTAAGGACAAGGGAACAGGTAAAGAGCAGTCGATAAAGATAACAGCCTCTAAGAAGCTGAGTGAAGAAGAGATAAAGAAGATGGTAAAAGACTCTGAAAAATTCGCTGCCGAAGACCAGAAACAAAAAGAAAAAGTAGAAGTTAAAAACCAGGCCGATACCCTGGTATATACTACTGAGAAATCGCTTAAAGACTTTGGCGCTAAGATAAGTTCTTCGGACAAGGAAAGCGTTGAAAAAAGTTTAGGGGAGTTAAAAGAGTTGTTAAAGGGCGATGATCCCGAGGCCATAAAAAAAGGAATGGAGGCGCTTACCAAGACATCTCATAAGTTGGCTGAGGAAATGTATCGCGCGGCAAGCCAGAAAAAGGCGCAGGAGCCGGGACCGAAGGCAGAAGGCGGGGCTCAGAAACCGGAAGATATAAGCCCGGATTCGGGACAGAAAAAAAAGAAAAAAGATGAAGACATTATTGATGCCGATTACAAGGAAGTTGATGACGAAGACAAAAAAGATAAACTCTAAATCCGAAACACGTTAGGATTTTGGATTTAAAATTTTAGGTTATATGATGGCTGCCAAGAGAGATTATTATGAGATATTAGGGGTATCCCGGGACGCGACCCCCGAAGAAATAAAGCGGGCTTATCGAAGATTAGCCCTTAAATACCACCCTGATAAAAATCCCGGCAGTGAAGAGGCGGAAGGGAAATTTAAAGAAGCAGCCGAGGCCTACGAGATGCTGAGCAATTCACAAAAAAGGGCTGCTTATGATCAATTCGGCCATACAGGAGTAGAGGGCGCATTTCAAGGCAGGGGATTTGACTGGTCTGATTTTACGCATTTTAGTGATTTTGGAGATGTATTCAGCGGTTTCGAAGATATCTTGCGCGGGTTTGGCATAGGTGGAGATCTTTTTGGAACGGCCCGGACCGGGCAAATGAGGCGCCGGCGGGGGAAAGACTTAGGGTATGAGTTAGAGATTGATTTTCTCCAGGCAGCCAGGGGTTATCCGACGACCGTAACAATTCCGCGTTATGAGCCTTGCAAGCATTGCCGGGGCAGTGGGAGCAGGCCGGGGGCGCGAAAAGCCAGATGCCCCCAGTGTGAAGGTACCGGCCAGATTAGGGTGAACACGGGCTTTTTCAGCGTTGCTCAAACCTGCGGGCAATGCGGCGGTGAAGGAACTATCATCAAGGATCCTTGTCCTGAATGTAACGCCAAAGGAAGAATCAGGATTACTAAAAAGATTGAAGTCAGGATTCCGGCAGGGGTTGAGAATGGCTCGAGGTTAAGGGTTCAGGGAGAAGGCGAAGCGGGCCTGCAGGGAGGGCCGCGGGGAGATTTGTATATTGTAATCAGGGTCCGGCCGCATGAAATCTTTGAACGCCGGGACGATGATATATTGTGCCAGTTTCCGATAAGTTTTGTTCAGGCTGCCCTGGGAACAGAGATAGAGGTTCCTACCCTTAACGGAAAAGTAAAGATGAAAATACCTCCCGGCACCCAATCAGGCAGGATATTCAGGTTGCGGGGCAAGGGCATTCAGAATTTACGGGGATTTGGCAGAGGTGATGAGCTGGTAGGGATAGTGGTCGAAACGCCTATTCATTTAAACCAGCAGCAGCGGGCGCTGTTGGAAAAGTTTGCCGAGATAAGCGGGAAAGAAATTAATCCCCTCTCCCGGTCGTTTATGGATTAACTAAAAATGGTATTTAAAAAATGATAAAAAGACTGGATAATTTAAAAAAATA
>JAYEPI010000120.1:0-2021 GCA_034723835.1 Candidatus Omnitrophota bacterium
TTATACCTGCCCTTGAGTCTGCCCATGCTATAGCCCATGTTCAAGAACTGGCGCCGCGATTATCTAAAAATAAGATTATAGTAGTTTGTCTTTCCGGCCGGGGCGATAAGGATATAGACATTGTACGTAAGGCGCAGGGATGATTATTGGTAAGGGCGGACGAAAGCAGCCGGTGAGGGAGTGTGGTTCACCGGCCGGGTTCAACTTAATAAGTAAGTTAGTGTTTACCCGGTAATTAGGGAAAGGTTGATAATGAACAGGATTGATAAAAGGTTAAATGAATTGAGAAAAGAAGGTAAAAAGGCGTTTGTTGCCTATATTACCTGCGGTTATCCTAATATTAAAACAACCGAGTCTTTAATGATTGAGCTTAGCCGGGTAGGGGTAGACATAATAGAAATGGGGATGCCTTTTTCAGATCCTATGGCTGATGGAACAACCATCCAGATGGCTTCTTTAGCCGCGCTTAAACAAAAGATAACCCTGATTAAGGTATTTGCTTTAGCTAAGAGATTAAGAAAAAAGACCGAAGTTCCTTTAGTTTTATTCACCTACTATAACCCTATTTATCACTTTGGAATACAGAAAGTTGCCGGGAAAATGCTTGATTCAGGGATTGACGGCTTGATCGTTCCCGACCTTTTACCGGAAGAGGCCGGGGAATTAAAAAGTCAGCTTAAAAAATATAATCTGAATTTAATCTATTTGTTAGCTCCGACCACCGGGACTTTTAGAATGAAAAAGATAACCCGGCAGTCGGACGGTTTTATTTATTATATTTCAAGAACAGGAATAACCGGAGTGAGAAAGGACATGTCTTCCGACATTAAATATAATATGAATCGCATCAAGCGTGTTACTAAAAAGCCGGTTATGATTGGTTTTGGTATTTCAAACCCGGTTCAAGCCGTTCAAGTTGCCCGAATTAGTGACGGCGTAGTAGTGGGTAGTGCCATTATTAACCAAATAGAAAAAAATCTAAAGAAACCCGGTTTGATTAAAAACGTCGGAGGGTTTGTTCATAAGCTGGTAACGGCAGTAAAGCAGGCAAAATAAGGTTCTTTCCTAAATTTGATGTAAAAATAGAAAGCATGGAAAGAACCTGTAATTAAGTCTGTTGCCGTTAGGCAACAGACTCTAATAAAGTTGCATTAAAATATCGCATCAAATTCGGAAAGGTTTCAAAAATTTAATAAGTGAAAACCCGGGGGATGTTCTGCGAGCGGGAGGATCCATACCGGGCGGAGGGGCCCGCGAGCAGAATAGCCCCCGGGTTTACCCTTATTGGTTCTTGGGCCTGAATGAATTTGGCAACAGGCTTAATATTAAAATATCGCATAAAATTCGGGAAAGATTCCAAAATAGATGGATAAAAAAGTTTATTGTCTAATTATGGCTGGCGGGGAAGGTAAGAGATTTTGGCCTAAAGGGAAAAAAGGACTGCCTAAGCAGTTTTTTGCGGTTGACGGTAAAAGGTCGATGGTTGAAATAACCTTTAAGAGAATGAAAAAACTTGTTTGTGAAGAAAAAATTTTTATAGTTACAAATAAAAAACAATCAGTGTTAATGAAAAAAGAAATGTCTTTTTTAAATCAAAATTCTTTTATATTAGAGCCGTTTGGCCGTAATACTGCGGCAGCGATAGGTTTGGCTGCTTTATATTTACAGCTTAAAGATCCCCGGGCAGTTATGCTGGTCAGCCCTTGCGACCATTTTGTAAGAAATAATAAAAAATTTTCGCAAGCCGTTAATTTAGCAATAAAGACAGCTGCCTGTAATAATTTATTGGTAACTATCGGAATACAGCCTACTTATCCAAACGCGGAGTACGGGTATATAAAGATCAGAAAACCCCAAACTAATCCCTCCCCGAAGGACAAGCCTGCGGGGCAGGGCGGGATAGTACGTGGCAGGCAGAAAATAGAGGATAAGAAACGAGATGAAAGAGATGACATATTTAGGGTAGAGCGGTTTACAGAAAAGCCGGATAGAAAAACAGCCGGGGGATTTTTGAAAAATGG
>JAYEPI010000121.1:0-2010 GCA_034723835.1 Candidatus Omnitrophota bacterium
GGTTCAGGATTATCACCTGGCGTTATTGCCTAAATTAATTAAAAAGGCCAGTCCCAAGACGCTTGTTGCCCATTTTTGGCATATTCCCTGGGTAAATTCCGAGGCATTCAGGATATGCCCGGCGAAAAAGGAAATTTTAGAAGGGCTCTTATCTAATAACCTCCTGGCGTTTCATATCCGGCATCACTGCAGGAACTTTCTTGACACCGTGGAATTAGAATTAGAAGCCAGGGTTGACCATGAAAGAACCTCGGTTGTCTATCAGGGGCACGAGACATTAGTCAGGGCCTTTCCAATTAGTATTGATTTCGATGACCTTTCCAATAAGGTAGATTCAAAGGAGATTAAATCAAAGGCGGCTTATTTTAAAAAAGAGTTTTCTTTAACTGAAAGCAACTGCAGGTTTATAGCCTTTAGTTTGGACCGCATTGATTATACAAAAGGGATACCTGAACGCTTAAGGGCAATAGGCAGGTTTTTTGAAAAGTATCCGGAATATAAAGAAAAGATCATTTTTATTCAGGTCGGTGCCTTAAGCAGGATACACATCAAAAGATACAAAGAATTGAACGATGAAATTGATAATATTGTTGAAGAGATTAACTGGAAATATTCTAGTGATAACTGGACCCCGGTGTTTTTCAGAAGAAGGACATTTGATTTTAAGGAAAAGTTGGCTCTCTATCGGCTGGCTAATATTTGTATTGTCAGTCCTTTGCACGACGGGATGAATTTAGTGGCCAAAGAATATATTGCCTCAAAGAATGATTTAAACGGCACGCTTATTTTAAGCCAGTTTACCGGCGCGGCCAGGGAATTAAATAACGCGCTTTCTATAAACCCCTATGACCCCGATGATTTTGCCGATAAGATAAAAGAGGCGGTAGAGATGTCCGATGCTGAAAGGATCAGCCGGATGAAGCGTTTAAGACGGGTCGTACGTATAAACAATATTTACAAATGGGCGGATAAGTTTATTTCCGAGTTAGAAAAGCTGCATTAAATGACATATCTATTCGATGAATGGCAGCGGTTGTCCAAGAAATTTGCCCCACCGGGAAAAATTCTATTGCTTACCGATTACGACGGAACTTTAACTCCTATTGTTAACCGTCCACAGGCAGCCACGTTAAGTAAAAACACAAAAAAATTACTTTTGTCTATCTCTGGAAAAAAGCGGTTTAAAGTTGGGATTTTAAGCGGCCGCTCAATTGGCGAAGTTAAAAGATTAGTCGGCCTAAAAAAGATAATATATTCCGGGAACCACGGCTTTGAGATAGAAGCAGGGGGGAGGCTTTTTTTTCATCAAGAAGCTAAAAAGGCCCGGCCGGTGTTAAGAGAGATTTATTGCGTGTTATCCAGAAGATTTTCCAATGACCGGAATGTTATCATTGAAGACAAAAAAGCAACCATTAGCCTGCACTATCGTTTAGTTGAAAACGCTGGAAGTATTAAACGTTTAAAAAAGATATTTAAAGATATTACCCGGCCTTATGTCCGGGATAAGAAAGTTTGCCTCACCGGCGGTAAAAAAGTTTTAGAGGTCCGGCCTTTCTCAAAAGTAAATAAGGGCTGGGCCTTAAAGTGGATTGTAAATAGATTTACTGAGAAAAAGACCCTGGTAATCTATTTAGGCGATGACCGCACTGACGAAGATGCATTTAAGGCGGTGGGTAAAAGAGGGGTTTCTATTTTTGTCGGTAGAAAGAAAAGATCAAGGGCAGAATATTTTTTGAAAGATACTGCTGAAGTAAATGAATTCTTAAAAAGACTGGACTCAGAGAAACGCTAATACGCTAATTACCGCTAATCGGCTACTAATTCTCCGCTTTCTTTAGCCAACGAGGGTAAGCCCGGGTGATATTCTGCTCGCGGGCCCCTTTGCCCGGTGTGGATCCTCCCGCTCGCAGAACATCCCCCGGGCTTTTTGCGTAATTGGGTAAGCCCGGGTGATATTCTGCTCACGGGCCCCTCCGCCCGGTGTGGATCCTCCCGCTCGCAGAACATCCC
>JAYEPI010000122.1:0-8441 GCA_034723835.1 Candidatus Omnitrophota bacterium
AACAAACAAACCAGCGGCAAGCAATTCAACCGTAAAATAACGAAATGATACCTGTCCCCTGCAATAACGGCATTTTCCTCTTAACACCAAATAACTTAAAAGCGGAATATTTTCATACCAGGTTAATTTATGGTTGCAATTAGGGCAATGAGAGGATGGTGTAATGATAGATTCACGTCTCGGAATACGATAAATACATACGTTTAAAAAACTACCCACGCATGCCCCGAGTATAAATATAATAATATTCAGCATTTCCTCTTTCAGTAACCGTAAACCGTAAACTGTAAACCGTAAACTAAGTATTTTTGCTCTGTCTTAACAACGCCTTTCTCATCACATCTATTGGCGCTTTCCTGCCGGTCCAGAGCTCAAAAGCAGCCGCTCCCTGGTAAAGCAACATTCCTAACCCGTTAGCTGCCTTTAAGTTCCTTTGCCGGGCATATTTCAGTAATTTCGTCTGCGCTGGGTTGTAAACAAGGTCACAGACCACTAACAAAGGATGCAAAGACCGTGGATCAATCAAGAGAGGATCTGACTTCTTCATGCCTACCGGCGTGGCATTAATCAATAAATCGCAATTTTTAATGCCTTTTGAAATCTCTTTTATCCCCGGAGAGCTGACCCTTACTTTACAGGTAGAAAAACTATGCCTGATTCTTAAAGCCAGGTTCTGAGCGCGGCGGTAAATAAAGTCAGTCAGGATAATTTGAGCCGCTCCCTGACCGGCTAATTGAACAGCCACAGCCCTTGCTGCCCCGCCAGCGCCAAGGATAAAGATATTCTTCCCTTTAGGGTTTAGGCAAAGGTCTTTTTTAAGCAGGGCAACTAATCCTATCCCGTCGGTGTTATAACCTATAAGCCGGCCATCCTTTTTTACAATGGTATTCACTGCGCCGATTAATCTGGCCTGGTTGTCTACCCTGTCCAAATAGGTTAATGCCCTTTCCTTATGAGGAATGGTAAGATTGACTCCTCCTAAGTTGATTGAGGTAATAGATTTTATTGCTTCACCGATCTTGATGGGCATTACATCAAAAGCAACATAAACGGAATTCAAGCCTAATTTTTTAAATGCCGCATTATGCATAACCGGAGAAAAAGTATGTTTTACCGGATGGCCAAACAGGGCATAAACTTTTGTATTAGCGTTTATCTTCATATTATATTATTCCATAACATAATTATATTTTAGGCTAGTTTATTAATCGCGTTAAGATATGCCTTAACTGAGGCCTCAAGAATATCCGTACTCACCCCCCGGCCATTAACAATCTTACCCTTGACCCGAAGGCTTACCATCACTTCGCCCAGGGCATCCTTGCCGCCGGTGACAGACCTTAAAGAATAATCCAATAACTTCCCTTTTATTCCGGTAATCTTTTCTATGGCTTTATAACAAGCATCTACCGGTCCGTCTCCGGAAGAATCCTTTTGAATCATTTTACCCTGAATTTTCAAACCAATAACCGCAGTGGGGATAATTTTATTGCCGCTGGTAATATGTAAATTTTCTAAATGCCATTTTTCGGGTAAAACCAAAATTTCATCCTCAACCACGGCCAGCAGGTCTTCATCGAAAATCTCTTTCTTTTTATCAGCCAGGTCCTTAAAACGCTTGAATGCCCGGTTCAGCTGGGAGTCTTTTAAATTAACACCTAATTTCTTTAATCTTACTAAAAAGGCATGCCTTCCCGAATGTTTCCCTAAAATTAATTTACTTTCTTTTAAACCGATATCTTCCGGCTGGATAATTTCATAAGTAGTTTTCTTTTTCAAAATACCGTCCTGATGAATGCCTGCTTCATGGCAAAATGCGTTCTGGCCGACAATAGCTTTATTGGGCTGAACTATTATCCCGGTCAATTTACTGACCAGACGGCTGGTTTTATAAATTTCCTTAGTTTTGATAGCGGTTCGGTGAGGAAAAAGATCCCGGCGGGTATTTAAGGCCATAACTATCTCTTCCAATGACGCGTTTCCCGCCCGTTCCCCGATTCCGTTGATTGTGCATTCAACCTGGCCGGCGCCGTTTTTAATTGCAGAAAGAGAATTGGCTACTGCCAGGCCCAGGTCATTATGGCAATGAACGCTAATTCTCGCTTTATCGATATTGGGAACATTATTCTTGATGTCTTTTATCAAATCCCCGAACTCCGAAGGCACCGAATAACCTACGGTATCCGGAATATTGACAGTACCTGCTCCGGCTTTAATTACCCTTTCAATCACCCTGTATAAAAACTCTTTGTCGCTGCGAGAGGCATCCTCCGGAGAAAATTCTACATCATCTACTAAGTTCCGGGCATATTTTACGCTCTCCACCGCTAATTTTAGTATTTCTTCTTCGGCTTTTTTCAATTTATATTTCATATGGATATGGGAAGTTGCCAAAAAAACATGGATTCGGGGCCGGGAAGACTTTTGCAATGCCCGGCAGGTCCGGTCAATGTCTTTTTTTATCGCCCGGGCCAAACCGGAAATAACCGGCCTTTTAACCCTGGAAGCCACAAGCTGTACCGCTTCAAAGTCACCGGCAGAAGAAACCGGAAAACCCGCCTCAATCACATCCACATTTAACCGGGCTAATTGTAATGCAATCTCTAACTTTCCTTGGATAGTCAGGCTTGCGCCCGGAGACTGTTCACCATCACGCAAAGTCGTATCGAAGATTATAATTTTATCCAATCCATCATCCCCCGGAGTTTTCTGCCAATAATCTCTATTGGGTGATTGTTGTCTTTTTTAAACAGGGCATTAAATACCGGCCGGCCGGCCTGATTTTCGGCAATCCACTCCCGGGCAAATTCGCCTGAGCGAACTTCAGATAAAATCTTCTTCATTTCCTGCTTAACCTTCGGGTTAATAATTCGTTTACCCCGGGTTAAATCCCCGTACTCTGCTGTATCAGAAACCCTTTTTCTCATACCCTGAATGCCTGTCTCATAAATCATATCGGTTATCAATTTTAATTCATGGAGGCATTCAAAATAGGCTATCTCCGGCTGATAACCAGCCTCGATTAATGTTTCAAAGCCTCCTTTAATTAATTCGGTTACTCCGCCGCACAATACTACTTGTTCGCCAAAAAGATCGGTCTCAGTCTCTTCAGCAAAGGTAGTCTCAATAACCCCTGCCCTTGTTCCCCCAATTCCTTTAGCATAAGCCAGGCCAAGTTCCCTGGCCTTTCCGGTATATTCCTGAAAAACAGCCAATAGGCAAGGTACTCCTTTTCCTTCCTCATACATGCGTCTGACCAAACTGCCCGGACCTTTAGGGGCAACCATAAATACGTCTATATCTGCCGGAGGAACTATCTGATTAAAGTGGATGTTAAAGCCGTGGGAAAAAACAAGGGCATTTCCTTTATTCAAATTTGACTTTATATCGCTTTGATAAACCAAAGATTGAACATGGTCCTGGGTTAGTATTTGAATAATATCCGCATTCTTAGAGGCCTCGAACGCCGAAACCGGTTTAAAACCATCTTGTTCAGCCTGTTTATAACCCGGTGCTGTCTTTAACTCCCCTATTATTACCTCAAGGCCGCTGTCTCTTAAATTTAAACCCTGAGCCCTTCCTTGAATACCATATCCGATTATAGCTATTTTCTTGTTTTTAAGAATATCTAAATTGGCATCCTTATCATAATATATCTTAACCACCTTACCCCCTCTCTTGATAACAATATACAACACTAAAACCCTATTGTCATACAGTTGTCATATACCCGCTTCGCCCGTGTCATACAGTAGTCATAAAATTGTATGATTTCTATTTTGTGACAATAGTATGACAACTGTATGACTATCGTATGACGATTATATGGCTGTTATATCCAATTTGTGGTTTGTATATCGTAGTTTTAGGGTTTAGTGTTTATTTTTTATTCTTTATGGTTACTTCTTTCTTCCGGGATATAGCTATCCGGCCGGTCCTGACAATTTCTCTTAATCCAAAGGAAGACAACAATTTCATTACCGCATCTATTTTATTTTGCTCACCGGCAACCTCCACAGTCAAGGCCTGCGGACCAACATCGATTATCCTGCCTTCAAAGGTATCCACAATCTGAATTATCTCGGAACGGCTCTGTTTGGTTACATTGACCTTTATCAATGCCAATTCCCGGCTAATATAGTCCTGGTTAGTAATATCCTGAACCTTAATAACATCGATTAAGCGGTGAAGTTGTTTGATAATCTGTTCTAATGTCCGTTCGTTACCCTCAGAAACAATGGTCATCCGCGATATTGTCGGGTCATCTGTCTCGCCGACAGCCAAACTATTGATGTTAAATCCCCGGGCTGAAAACATTCCTGAAACCCGTGCCAGGACCCCGGCCTTGTTTTCAACTAAAGCTGATATTATATGCTTCATTTGCCGCTTCGCTCCTCAGGCCATGCCGCCAATCATCCGGTTAATCGCTTTACCGGCAGGCACCATGGGAAAAACGTTTTCTTCCGGCTCAATTATAAAATCCAACACTACCGGGCCGTTTGTCTTAACAGCCTTTTCCAGGGCCGGCCGTACCTGGTCTTTTTTATCAACACGAATACCCTTAGCTCCATATGCTTCGGCTATCTTTACAAAATTAATATTTCCTTCCAGATAAGTATGAGAATATCTTTTATGATAAAAAAGCTCCTGCCATTGCCTGACCATACCTAAATAGGAATTATTAAGAATAGCTATTTTTACCGGTATCTTACTATTCACTGCTGTGGCAAGCTCCTGGATATTCATCTGGAAACTTCCATCCCCGGCAATATCAAAAACTACTTTGTCTGGTTTTCCTATCTGGGCGCCGATAGCAGCCGGAAATCCAAATCCCATCGTTCCCAGCCCCCCGCTGGAAATAAAGGTACGGGGTTTGGTGTATTGATAAAATTGAGCGGCCCACATCTGGTTCTGGCCTACCTCGGTGGCAATAATCGCCTCGCCTTTTGTAACATTATAAATTTCTTCTACTACATACTGGGGCTTCAGTTTGCCTTTATCGCCATAAGAAAGAGGATGTCTTTTTTTCCAGGCTTCTACTTTTTTTAACCAGTCATTTATCGAGCATTTCTTTACCAGTTTATTTAACTCATCCAGAATATTGCCTGCATCACCCACTATCGGAATATCCACTTTAACGTTTTTGCTTATTGCGGATGGGTCGATATCAATATGAATATTTTTTGCCTGGGGCGCAAACTCAGAAAGCTTACCCGTAACCCGGTCATCAAACCTGGCTCCAACTGCGATTATCAGGTCGGATTCCATAACAGCATGATTGGCATAGGCAGTGCCGTGCATCCCGAGCATTCCTAAAGATAACTTATGGGTTTCCGGAAATCCACCCAAGCCCATTAATGTCGTAGTCACCGGAATATTAGTTTTCACAGCCAACTCGTACAATTTTTTAGACGCCCCGGAAATAATAATTCCGCCGCCGGCGTAGATAATCGGCCGCTCAGCCCGGCTGATTGCCCGGGCCGCTTTTTTTATCTGTCCAATATGGCCGGAATAGACAGGCTTATATCCGCGAATATTCACTTCTTTGGTGTATTTAACTTCTGCCTGCTCAACAGTTATATCTACCGGCAAATCTATCACTACCGGCCCGGGCCTGCCGGTAGAGGCAATATGAAAAGCCTCTTTAACTACCTGGCTGAGTTCTGTTGTGTTTTTGACCAGATAATTATGTTTGGTTATCGGCCGGGTAATACCAGTAACATCTGCCTCCTGAAAAGCGTCATTTCCAATCAGGAATGTCTTTACCTGACCGGTAATAGCCACTATCGGCACAGAATCCATATTAGCTGTGGCTATGCCGGTAACTAAATTGGTCGCCCCTGGCCCGGAAGTAGATATACAAACACCTGTTTTTCCGGTTGCCCGGGCATAGCCGTCGGCAGCATGGGCTGCAGCCTGTTCGTGCCTTGTAAGGATAAATTTAATTCGGGAATTGTCATAAATTTCATCAAATAACGGCAGAACTGATCCTCCGGGATAACCAAAAATGGTATCCACGCCCTGTTTTACCAAGGTTTCAATTAATATCTTTGCCCCGTTTTTTTTCATTTTTAGCTCTTTTTTATTAGTCCGGTTAATTCTTTTAGGTCAATAGTCCTTTTAGAAGCCTCTTCCCAGGAAATTATTCCCTTTTCGCAGAGTTCAGCTAACGACTGGTTCATTGTCCACATACCATACTTTCTGGAAACCTGAATAATTGAGCGAATTTGAGCAAGGTCATTTTCCCGGATTAAATTACGAATAGCAGAAGTAACCTTCATCACCTCGACAGCCAATGCCCGGCCTTTTTTATCCAGGCGGGGAATAAGCTGCTGAACCATTACCCCTACCAGGACTAATGATAATTGTACCCTTATCTGCTGTTGCTGATAAAAAGGAAACACATCAATAATCCTGCTAATAGCATGTGTAGCATCGCCTGTATGGAGTGTGGCTAACACCAAGTGCCCGGTCTCTGCTAAAGTAAGGGCGGTATGTATGGTCTCTAAGTCTCTCATTTCACCGATTAGAATAATGTTGGGATCCTGCCGGAATACATGTTTTAAGGCATTAGCAAAAGATAAAGTATCGGTGCCTATTTCCCGCTGGTCAATGGAACTCTTTTTATGTTTATAGATATGTTCGATAGGGTCTTCGATAGATATTATATGATGAGACCTTTCATTATTGATATAATCAATCATTGCCGATAAAGTTGTGGATTTACCGCTTCCGACTACGCCGGTAATTAAAACCAGGCCCTGGGGACTATCAGCAAATTTTTTTACCATTTTTGGAAGGCTAAGTTCTTCAAAATCAGGCATTCTAAAAGGAATCCGCCTAATAGCTACTGCTATTGAACCTCTTTGCCTATAAATATTAATCCTAAACCTGCTCAGGCCTTTTAATCCAAAGGAAAAGTCCAGTTCTTTATCTCTTTCAAAAGTTTCAATCTGCTCCTTGCTTAAAATACTATAGGCCAGATTCTGCACCATATAAGGGGTAAGGGGCTCAAAATCGGTAGGTACCAGCTCACCGTCTATTCGCAGCCGGGGAGAAAGGCCAACGGTCAAATGAAGATCCGAGGCCTGCTTTTCAACTGTTAGTCTGAACAAGGTTTGTATGTTGAGCATAAATTTTCCTCTTAGCCTGCCATTAACTTCTGCCTCTACACCGCAAGATCACCTTTGTCTGCAAATTAACCTCAGGATTACTTGGTGAAACCGGCAGCCCGGCTTTGGCCCGCACTTTTATGGTAATCGTCACAGCCGGCACAGAAGCAGGGCCACCCAGGAAATTAAAACTGCAGGCAGTAACATCTCCCCCGGCACCTCCGGCAATGCTCGGGTTGGTAATATCTTCAAAAACGCCCCATCCTCCTCCCCCTGCCAGTGATTTATGGGCATATGTAATTTTACGCTGTGCTGGTTGATATCGGTACTGGCATTCATAATCATCTGTAAAGTCTGACGGTGTATTTAATGGAGTATTTGTACTTAAATCATAATCTAACCGCAAAGTCATCGTTATAATGCCACTAGGCAAACTATTAATACTAACTTGATTAGCAAGTCTGAGATTACGGGTTATATGCTTCATTGCAAATCTTGCTTCATTAATAACCTTACTTTTGTTACCGGCCTGGATAAACCCTATCCGGCTGGCAAAATCAATATTAACTATGGCCGCTCCAATCAAAAAAACAAGCGTGATAGCAATAAGAACTTCTACTAAGGTAAAACCTTTTTCCGAATTCATCGTTATATTTATTATTGGGGCTCGTTCCAGGTTACAGTAAGTGTGACCTGCTTTAAATTGGTGCCAGCTATATTATCTTGAATAGTGTATTTTCTTTGGCCTCCAAATGCAGCCAAGTCTCCACCCACAGGATTAGGGCCATGGGCACCCGCTGCAAGCTCGTCGGGCGCAATTCTGCCGGGCGTAATTCCCGGAATACCTACTTTACCCTTTAGGTCTTCTATTCTCTCTATAGCAAGATTCAAGGCATCTATTCTGCGGCTAGCAAGGTTTACATTTTCCCGGCCCATAATAAAAGGGGCCATCATCCCGGACGCTGCCAGGCCAAGTACTATCAAAGCAACGATAACCTCTACTAGACTAAACCCTGTTTTTTTTCTCAGCAAATTACTCATGTTTAAGGCGTCCAGCCGGCATCATTTATACTGCCTGCCTGGTTTATGGTAATAAACTCAGTATTGTTCACTCCTGAATTTCTCGTTGCCCGGGCAGTAAAACCAGTTACAGTAAGTGCAGTCGAATAGCTAAATTTTGGACTGCCTGCATTGGGATTTTCCAGATAGTCATAGTCTACTAAACTGCCGACAACTAATGGATCTAATGAACCGTTATATGCATCATTATTCAAGTTATATAGTCTTTGAGCCGCATAAATAGTCTTTAAAACAGTCCTGGCCTCATCG
>JAYEPI010000123.1:0-8422 GCA_034723835.1 Candidatus Omnitrophota bacterium
CAGGAGAATATAGGATTGGGCTTCAATTTCTTAATATGAGCAAGCAGGACAGAAAAACTCTCAGGGAATTTTTAAAGTCCGGAGGAAAGTAATGGCGGCCCCAAAAGCATTAATAATAGATGATGAGGTTAGTATTGTAACATTGGTCAGCTCCCGGCTTAAGATAAACGGGTATGAAGTTATTTCCGCCAGAGACGGTCAAGAGGGATTAGAAAAGGTCCGCAGCGAAAAGCCCGACATAATCTTATTAGACCTGATGCTTCCCAAGCTTGACGGCTACAAAGTCTGCCGCATGTTAAAGTTTGATGAAAAGTATAAACATATTCCGATAGTGATATTTACAGCCCGTACCCAGGAAAGCGATGAAAAGCTCGGATTTGAGGTTGGCGCTGATGCCTATATTACCAAGCCGTTCAAATCAGAGGTCTTGATTGAAAAAATGCATGAATTGCTTCAAGGCCGGGGTTTATTATAACCGGGGATAAGATGGTTAAAAAAAAAGACGTGGTTGATTTATTGTTAAAAAAAGGTTTAGTTACCCAGGAACAGGTAGATGAAGCAGGAAGAGAAATCGAACGCACAGGTTTAAGAATAGAGCAGGCTCTGGAAAAGCTGGGTTTTATTACTGAAGAGAAGATTGCCAATGCGCGTGCTGTTGAGATGGATGTGCCCTATATGGATTTGACAAATTATATTTTAGATAAGGAACTAATAAAATTTATTCCGGAAGACCTGGCAAGAAAACATAATGTGCTTCCTCTTTTTAGGATTGGCGACAGTTTAACCGTGGCTATGGTTGACCCTGATGATATCGCGGCCTTGGACCAAGTAAGAAGAGTTAGCGGGATAGATGCTGTTGAACCGGTTTTGACTACCGAAAAGGGAATTCAAAAGATTTTAAATTCTTATTATGGCGCTGCTGAATCAGTCCAGCAGATTATAAAATCTATGGATGACAAAGGGACTATTGAGAAACAGCAAAAGGGATTAGCCGAGCTTGCCGAAGAGGCTCCGGTTGTAAAGCTGGTGAATGTTATCATTATGCAGGCAGTTAAGAATCGGGCATCAGACATTCATCTTGAACCGGAAGAACGTATTTTAAGAATACGATACAGGATTGATGGTATATTACATGAAGCAGAGATTGTGCCGAAGAAATTAGAAGGAGCGGTTATTTCCCGGGTTAAAATTTTATCAAAAATGGACATTGCTGAAAGCAGAAAGCCGCAGGATGGAAGAATCCGCCTAAAGTTAAAAAATAAAGATCTGGATATAAGGGTTTCCACTTTTCCCACGATTCAGGGGGAAAATGTTGTGATGAGACTGTTAGATAGGTCTTCGGTTTTATTTGGGTTAAAGGAATTGGGTTTTTCCAAAGAAGAATTTAGGACTTTTGCTAAACTTATCCAGCGTCCCAGCGGTATTATTCTTGTAACCGGGCCTACAGGAAGCGGCAAAACAACCACACTGTACGCGGCGTTATCTGTTATAAATTCTATGGAGAAGAATATTGTTACCATTGAGGACCCGGTTGAATATGAACTCCCTTTAATTAGACAAACTCCGGTTAACCCCAAGGCAGGCGTTACTTTTGCTAATGGTTTACGCAATATTTTAAGACAGGACCCGGATATTATTATGGTCGGGGAGATCCGCGATAAAGAAACTTCCGATATTGCTATTCGGGCAGCCCTGACAGGTCATCTGGTTTTTTCCACCCTCCATACCAATGACGCACCCTCTGCCTTGACCCGGTTGATAAATATGGGCGTTGAGCCGTTTCTAATTTCAAGCTCAGTTATTGGCGTGCTTGCCCAGAGGCTGGTGCGGATAATTTGTAATAAATGTAAGGAGAAATATACTCCTTCCGGTACTGTTTTGGAAAATTTGGGAATTGGAAAAAAGATAGAATGTTACCGGGGCAAAGGATGTGTGCAATGTAAAGGTACAGGTTTTTTGGGAAGGATCGCTATATTTGAGTTATTTATAATTGACGAAGAGATAAAGGGAATGATAAATACGAAAAAATCAGCCGGTGAAATAAGAAAAAAAGCTGTCGAACTGGGAATGAAAAGCTTAAAGGAAAATGGCTTGGAAAAAATAAAGGCGGGTTTGGCTTCCCCGGATGAAGTTTTAAAGGTAACTGCAGGAGGGTAGCGTTAATGCCGCTTTTTGATTACAAGGCCAGGGATAAATTTGGCAAATTGGTTAATGGCATAATGGAGGGTAATGAAAACGCGGTTTTTATTAAGTTAAAACAAATGGGTTATGTCCCTGTTTCCATTACAAAGACAAAGAAAAAACAGCGGATAAATAATTTTTTAGATCGGTTCAAAAGGATTAAATTTTCCGATTTAAACATGTTTAACTGGCAGTTTGCTGCTTTACAAAAGGCAGGCGTTCCTATTCTTTTAAGCCTTGATGCCTTAAAGGAACAGGCCAAAAATAAAATTTTAAAGGATGTAATCGGACAGATTATTAAAGATATCGAAGGGGGAACAAATTTATCTTCGGCCTTAAAAAAACACCCCGGAATTTTTAACCACATATATATAAGTATGATAGAGTCAGCTGAGGCCTCAGGCTTACTTGATGAAGTATTAGAAAGACTGGCAGACTCCGGAGAGCACGAAGAAAAGGTCCGTTTGCGGATTAAAGCGGCAACTCGATATCCAATACTCGTTGTCACTGCGGTAGTTGTAGCATTTTTGGTTTTGATTACTTTAGTCGTTCCGCGTTTTGCCAAATTGTATAGCCAATTTACTGTCGCCTTGCCTTTGCCTACGAGGATTCTTTTAGGGATAAATTATGCGGTTACAAAATTATGGTGGCTTTTGCTTTTTATCGCCGGTGCCTTTATTTTCGGATTCAATAAATTTATAAAAACTACCAAAGGTAAAACCTGCTGGCACAGCTTTAAGTTAAAATTTCCTGTTTTTGGGCCATTGACACTTAAATTGATTATGTCAAGATTCACCCGCATTACAGGAACATTGCTCCGCAGCGGTATTTCCATTTTACGGGTGTTGGAACTTGCCTCGGAAAATACGGGTAATATAATTATTTCAAGAACAATAGATAAGATGAAGACAGGTGTAAGCGAGGGAAAAAATCTGGCTGGAATAATGAAAACAAGCACTTTGTTTCCTCCGATAGTAACCCAGATGGTCGTGGTGGGTGAAAAAACAGGCAATCTAAGCGAATTATTACTGCATGTGTCTAATTATTATGATTCCCGGATAGATTATACAATTGATAATCTCATCAGCCTGATTGAACCGGTATTAATTTTTGTTTTAGGGTGTATGGTTTTGTTTATGGCCCTGGGAATATTTCTGCCAATCTGGAATTTGATGACTTTATTTAAATAATTATTCTAATCAGAAAAGGAGGTGATTGAACTTAGGAAAAAAGACAGGGAAAAAGGGGAAATTTGAATAAGGTTTTGAGTATTTTATTAACCTGAAAGGAGAAAGAATGTTTAAAAGAAAAGGTTTTACGCTGATTGAATTAGTGATGATTATTGTAATCTTGGGTATTTTAGCCGTCGTAGCTATCCCGAGATATTTTAACTTGCAAGCTCAGGCTAATACAGCTGCCGAGGCAGGTGTCGTAGGAGGAGTAAGAGGAGGAATTCATACTTTTTTTGCAAATAATCCGCCTAACTGGCCGGCAGCACTTGACGCTGCTCCTGCCGGCGTAGTCTGTGGTCCGGGTGCTAATGCCTGTTTTGTTAATATATTAGCTCAGGGTGGAGTTACAGACGGGAGCTGGAGTAAAGGGGCAACGGTCGATGACTATATAGGCCCTACTACTACTGCGTATGTCTATAATCCTGCTACTGGTGACTTTAACTAATCGAAGGGGGTCTGTTGCCTAACGGTAACAGACTCGATTACAGAGATTAATGAGTTTAGTAACAAACTCAGGGGTTTGGTGTTATAAGTAAAATGTGTCAGGTTCTGAGGAGGAGGGGTAGTTTCTGGACAGGAGAGGTATTACCTTAATTGCCGTGCTGATGCTGATTGTCTTTGCGGGCATCGCTGTTGTCGGAGTAACTACCTTTATTATCCAGCGTCTTTCGCAAAACGAAGTTGACAGGATAAGAACAAAGTGTATCTATACTGCCCGGGGGGGAATAAACGAAGCAATATATTCGTATCGTTTTCATGATTTGACCGGCAATGGTTATTTCTCTTTGGGCCGGTTCAATATTGGAACGGATAACTTTTTTGTTTTAGGCGGCACGCAAGCTGATTTATTAATGGTAAATACATCCGAATCTTTTCGTTTTAAAGATGAGCAGTTTGGTTTGCTTAAAGGATTAACTGTGCAGAATGCCACCAGCTCTAAAGCCATTACCATTGACCGGCTGATAGTTACCTGGGATACCGGAGTAATGCTATTGGAAATCTGGATTAATGGCTCAAAGGTTTGGGGTGAAGGAGAGGAGGGCAAAAGATCTCCCGCCGACTGTGACATTGATGATTTTATTTTAGACACAACTCCTGTTGTTATCGACCCTTTAGTTTTTCACGGCAGTATAAGCGGCACTACTATTAACATAGAATTTGTTATGAAGAATGGTTCAACAAAAGGCTTAACAGTTTTTCCAAAATCCCAAAATTACTCTTTTACGGTTAAATCAACCGGTAAAACAACAAATTCGAATATTTACCGGACAATCCGGGCCGATTACAATGCCTTAACATCAAAGATAACCAATTATAGTGAAATAGATACAGAGATTACGCCATAAAAATGCCATTACAAGGGAACCTATCAAAGGGCCTTACGTTAATCGAAGTTATAATGACCATAATCGTGGTTACAGTTGTGGCTATCCCATTATCTTTGTTAGTGAGCCAGCATGTCCGGAGTGCCTTTCAGTCGGAATCCTTAACCATAGCCCGTCAATTGGCAAGATCAGAGATGGAAAAGGTAAATAACACAGGTTATCCGGCTATAACCAGCGCCAATTTCCCCAATTATGAAGGGTATAATTATAATCTAGATAGGATTGTTACTTATGCCTATGGTGATGCCGGAAGCGCAGAGAGTTTAAAAAAGATAATGGTTAAGATAACCAACTCTGGTGATAGCAAAGTGTTAATTAATATAGTTACCTATATTGCGAAAAATACAGGTTATGGATTATGATTAAGACTAAAGGATTTACCTTAATCGAACTGATTACAGTTATTAGCATAATCAGTATAGTTTCTGTTTCCGGCGCCTATCTTATGGTTTACCTTTTGCAGAATTCAGTGGTTATTCCTAATAAACTCAATATGGATATGATTGTCTCAGAGGCCTTGGATATCATGATTGAGGGTAATAGCCTTGCCAAAGGCCTGCGTTTTAGCAAATCTATAATTGAAATGGAAAACAACCGGGTGGTTTTTGATAATCAGGAGGGGGAACGCATAGTTTACAGATTAGACACCACTGCCAAAAAACTTTATCGTTCTATAAAGGGCAGTCCTGAAACATTTATCCCTTACTACGTAAAGTTAGGAATAAATATAATTGCCAGAGACGGCAGCTTGTTTACTTATTATGACCAAAGCGATAACGAAATTGACACAGGAGGCGGAAACCCGGCAGATATTAGGCGTATTGAGATTGGGTTGATTGCCAAAACCGGAACCGGCTCTTATGCGGATTGGGAAGCTCACTCCGAACAGACCTCGTCAATTGCAATAAAGAAATTCCAATGAAAAAGAAGACAAAGAGATTTCTCTCTATTGATTTTGGCCTGGCCTTTATAAAGATTGTCTACCTGGAATCTTTAAAGGGAAACCTCAGGCTTCTTAATTACGATTTTAGGAAAATATTGCCGGTTGAAGAAAGCAGGCATGAGATCATAGGTTTTTTAAATAACTTCCTAAAAAGCAATTCCATTCCCGAAAAAAAAGTATATTTGACCATAGCCGGATCCGATTCTGTGATTATAGAAAATTTGGTTTTACCCGCAATTCCGAAAACAGAAATTTCAAAAGCGGCAAAATGGGAATTAAAAAATAAAATTTCTTTTAATCTTGACGATGCTTTATTTGATTGGCAGCTTGCCAGAGAATATACAGATAAAGAGGGCGTAAAGAAAAAGGAGATAGTGTTTATCCTGGCAAGCTTTAAAATTGTGAATAGATACCTGTCGATAGTCGGCGATTGCGGCCTCAATCCGGTGAGTATTTCCAGCGGTCCTTTTAATTATTCACACATTTTAAAACACTGCGAAAAGAAGGCCAAAATTCAAGCTATTTTAGATATGGGCTATAACAATACAGCCCTTAGTATTTATTATAACAATAAACTGATCTTTTTGAGAAAATTAGCCTTTTCTTCCAATAAGCTTACTCAGTCTTTAACCACTACCCTGGCGTCGGATACAGGGAAATTAGAGCTTTCCTATGAAGAGGCAGAAAAAATAAAGCAAACTTTTGGCATTCCCCGGGAGGAGGAGCGGATATCAGAAAATTACAACATTAAACCGATTCAGGTCATATCTTTAATACGGCCTTTTTTAGAAACACTGGTTAAGGAATTAAAACGTTCATTTAATTATTTTATGTCGAATTTTCAACTGGAAAACCCTTCTATTCTTTATATTACCGGCGGTGGGGCAAATTTAAAGAATTTAATTGAATATTTAAATAAAGAATTTGTTGGCTCCGTATCCAAATTACCTCTTTCCGACTGCATTGATAAACAGGCTCTAACCCGCCAAAGACAGGAAAAATTAGATAGTGACCGGAACAGAATAATTAATGCCCTGGGAGCTGTCCTGGCAGATACTCCGGCAGTTAATATACTGCCCCAGGAAGTTAAGACCCGCAAAATAGGACTTATCCAGAAAACTTCTTTAAGGATTATTACTATAATGCTGGGAGTAATATTTTTGTTTTCGCTGTTTAGTGTGAAATTTCAGATACGCGATTATAAAAATAGACTGGAAAGCGCCCAGGTTCATTTGCAGACTATAAGCGGAATCAAGTCCTTAAGACAAAAAGTTGGCCTTCTGGAAAATCTTCTAGATAAAATAAAAAAAGGAAGGGTTCCTGTTGACGGACTTTTGAAGGTAATAAACCTGTCGGTACCTAATGATATTATGCTGCAAGAATTGTCTTTTAACCACGATAGGTATAGTTTGATTTTAAAAGGGATCGTTCCGATAGATGAAGATATTGCCGGTTTTGCATTAAGCGAACTTATGGAAAACATCGAGTTATCATCATTTTTTACAGAGGCAAGCCTGTTATCTTTTAAAAAAACCGGAGATGTCCAGGTGTTTGAAATTAAATGCGACTTAATCCATTGAAAATACTTATGAATAAAAAAGGCCTATTGCAAAAAGAAATAATAATCATAACTTTTCTTATTTTATCGGCATTTTTAATCTGCTGGATTTTTATTTATTTTCCCAGTAAAAATATTGTTAAGAGAATTAAATCAGAATTAGCCGGTCTGCAGCGTCAAATTTATGAAATAGAGGCAGTAATCGGCAGAGCCAAAACAACCGACAAAAACATACGAGCACTGGTAGAGAAATCCCAAAAGTTGAATAATGCGTTTCCCCAAAAAGAGGAAGAAAGCCTGAAAATGCTTTCTCAGCTTGCCCGTAATTTAAACATCGAACTTAATTCTGTCAAACCTCAACTCAGGGCAGTATTCCTCGGCGAGGATAAAAAAGAAGTAAAAATAGAGGGTAAGACCTGCCAGAAGATTTTTGTTTCCCTGGAAATGAAATGTTTTTATAAAGATTTGGTGAAATATATTGAAACCTTAAAAAAGGTTTTGCCTGCGCTGGCGACTGTCGAGATATTAAAAGCCGGTAAGGATTGTTCTGGAACAACAAAGTTAAACGTTACCTTAGGTATTAATTTATATTTGTTGTCTTAAAATGGAAAAAAAGGATATAATCGAATTTAGCATAACCGGGGTTTTGATATTTGCGCTGTTATTTGCGCTTTTCAACAGTAGAAGAAAGGTCAAGCAAGCTGGACATAAAGGCAGGCCGTTGGTGAAGGTTTTAAAAGAAAATAACTTCTCCGGGGAAGCTTTTCAAAAAAGAGTTCCGGTTAAAAAGCCGGGGCTGGATGATAAAGCCAAAGAGTTGTTCAATGAGCTGGAAGAGGAAACTAAAAATTTAAAATTGAAAAAAGATCCCTTTGCCCCGATACCAATAGGCCCTAAGGAGGTAAGCTCCTTTAGCCTGCATCTTACCGGCATAATCTGGGATAAAAAAAATCCCAAGGCAATAATAAATGGTATTATAGTAAAAGTAGGCGATGACCTTGGGGGGAACAGAATAACCGATATAAAGCAAGATAAGGTTATTTTAAACAACGACCGGCGCTATTTTGAACTCAGGTTGGGACAATAAAACAAACATAATTTTAGAGGTGAATAGACAATGGCG
>JAYEPI010000124.1:0-8331 GCA_034723835.1 Candidatus Omnitrophota bacterium
AAGCAAGCCCAATGAAAGCAACGTGATAAAAACCGCTGGGCGCGGAATACTGCTTACCGTGGTGCTTATCCTTGCCGGCTTTGCTGCTGCAGGCATGGGGATGTTCATGTTCAATATGGGCAATGATATGGGTGCGATGACAAAAGCAGTTACCCGCATGAGCGATGACGTGCATGTCATGACAGCGGACATGACCAACATGGCCGCTAAAATGACATTAATGGCCAGCAGCATGGTCGATGGGCAGAAGAGTATGGGAGAGGATTTTGCCGGGGTTGCCAAAAACATGAAAACCATGACGGTAAGCATGGGCGACATGGGGCACAGCATGAAAAGTCTCAATACAAATATCGGTACAATGAATGGCAACATGGCCGCCATGACCCGGTCTATGCAGCGCATGAGCAATGATATGGCGACGATGAATCAATCAATGGGGCGCATGAACCATGACATCAACAAATTCACCAGACCTGAAAAGCTGATGCCGTTCATGCGCTAAGCCATAAGACAACTGGCCTGCCACGGCTAATTTTTCCGACTGTATCAATTGTTCCTGGGTCTTTCTTAATTCAGCATTGGCTGTTTCCAATTCTTTAGTTTTTTGAGCCAAGGTGTTTCTATAAATTGACACCTGCTCCATGTACTCTACCGCTTTTCTTACATCCCGGGCAACACCGACTATATTAAGAGAGTCCTTTCCCCCGGCTAATACCTTCCCGTTGAAGATAACAGAAATATTTTCACCTGACTTAGCTTTAAAACATACGTCATATTTCTTAACAGAACCCTGGATAATCTCTTTAATTATCTTTGCGCTATTTATCTTTCCCCCGGACAAAATGAAATCAAAGGACTTTTGTATTAATTCTCTTTTAGTGTAAGACAGAAGTTTACATAGTGCCTGATTACAATTTACAAGCAAATAATTGGAATCTATAATAACTACCGGGTAGGTAACGGCATCCAACAAAAGGGTAACGTTTTCGGAATCTAATTGAAAAACCTTCCTTTTGAGTTTGAAAAACATCTTTAGGCTCCTAACAAAAGTTTTTTCTGGATCTTCCCTGACCTTGTTTTGGGAAGGGCTTCCACAAATTCTATCATTTGGGGGACCTTGAAATGCGTCAACCTTTCGCGGCAGAAAGATCTAATCTCGCTCACCGTCGCCTCTTCCCCCGGCTTTAATACAATTACTGCCTTAACCGCTTCCCCTCTTAATCTGTCAGGCACTCCAATTACCGCTGCCTCTTGTACCTTAGAATGGCCCTGAATAGCATGTTCTACTTCCGGGGAATAAACATTCAGGCCTCCGACAATAATCATATCCTTTTTTCTTCCTTTAATATAAAGGTTATTTTCCTTATCAAAACAGCCTAAGTCTCCGGTGTGAAACCAGCCGCCTTTCATTATATGTTCAGTCATCCGGGGCTCTTTATAGTAACCAGCCATCACCGGCCAGCCCCGCATCACAATCTCTCCTATCTCTCCCTGAGAAATTTCTTTGTCATTGTTGTCAAATATTTTTATCTCACACCAAAGAGCAGATTTGCCGACAGATTCTATTCTATTAGGTTCACTCACTGTATTCGGCGCTGAGGTCTCAGTCAGGCCCCAGCCGTTAAATAGGCTTGCGTTAGGACAATACCTGCCAAATCTCATAATCATATTCGGGTCGCTGGGCGCGCCAAACACATTGGCCCCTTTAAGGCCTGAAAGGTCGTATTTTTCAAACTCTCTTAATTGAAGGAGGGCAATGAACATCGCCGGGACCATGAAGAAAAAACTCACTCTGTGTTCCTCAATATTTTTCAAAAACTCTACCGGGATAAAACGCTCCATAATAACAAGTGTAGAGCCAAAAGCAGCATTAATCTGGAAAGAAACAAATCCCCCTGAATGAGAAAACGGAAGCGCGCATATTATCACATCGAATAATTCTACAATGTGAATGTGTTCAAATAACATCGGACAATTATCCAGGTTTTTATAATTCCACATTACTGCTTTTGGATGACCGGTGGTGCCTGAAGTATAAAAAATAACAGCCAGGTCATTATCATCAATTTTAATATCAGGCAGCTCGCCGGATTCTTGCGCCATAATTTCATTAAAAGAGTATTTTTCCTTTTCTGCGCCAAAACAAACAATGATATTTTTTAAGCCTTCAACCTTTTCTGATAATCCCTGCAGGGAAAAGTTTTCTAACGGCCGGGTAATTAAAACAGACGCCTCGGAATGTGTTAAGACCCCTGTTAATTCCTGGCCGGTCAGGCGAACATCCAAAGGCACAGCTACCGCCCCGATAGTAAATGCAGCAAAGTAAGAAACCGCGTATTCCGGAGAATTGGGAAGATATATCGCTACCTTATCGCCTTTTTTTACTCCTGTCTTAAGAAACCAGTTAGCCAGTTTATTTATCCTGCTTACCAGTTCTTTAAAGCTTATTTGTTGATCTTTAAAAATGATTGACGGTTTATCGGGGTGTTTTTCAGCCTGTTCTCTTAATTTTTTGGCAATATCCATTTTATACCTCCAATGAGGACATAACTTACGAAAATCAAAGATTTTCGTAAGTTATTCGTCCGAATTGATATCGACGACTTGCCTTAATGGCAAGTTGTCGATACCTTCTTTATGATTTAGATCCTTCACTGCAACCAGGGCCTGAGACAATACAATGTCCCTGCTTATAGCAAACGACAACATTATCTTCTTTTTAAAATCAGGCTTTTTTATGCGGATTAAAGGATTTTTTGTAATATTTTGAATAGAGATATCCTTCCAATCAAGGTCATCTTCAGAGCAGGCCTTAAATATTGCTTCTTTAGAAGCAATATAGCAACTTAAGCCTTTGAAAAAATAATGGCTCTTCTTTAAAGACAGTTCTTTAATTTCTTCCTTGACTAAAATCTTTTTCAAAAATAACAAGCCGTGCTTTTGATATATCTTTTTAACACGCCCTGTTTCTACTATATCTATCCCTACCATCTTTTACCTGTTACCCTTCGCCTTTTAAAGCGCATACCAAGAAGCAACTAAGGGTTTTTCTCCGGATATATCGTAATTAACATGTTTAAGACGAGTATATTCCAAGAACCCCTCCTCTCCTAATTCTTTGCCAAAACCGCTTTGTTTAAAGCCGCCATAGGGCGCCGCGTTATAAAACATACCGTAGGTATTAATCCATATTGTGCCGGCATTAATCTCCTTGCTCAAGTTTCTTGCTTTTTCTAAGTCATTACTCCAGATAGAACAGGCCAAACCAAACGAACTGTCATTAGCAAGTTTAATGCCTTCTTCTTCCTGAGAGAATTCACTAATACAAACTACCGGCCCAAATATCTCTTGTTGAAAAACACTCATCTCAGGGTCCACCTGGCCGAAAACCGTTGGCTCAAAGAAAAATCCGTTCTTTAATTCCGGCTTCCCGGAAATTTCGCCTCCGCAAAGAACCCTTGCGCCTTCTATCTTTGCTTTTTCAACATAAGAAATAACCTTCTGACGGTGTTCCTCGGAAATTAAAGGCCCCATCTGGGTCTCGGGATCCAGGCCATTACCCAATTTGATTTTCTTTGCTTTTTTTATAAACCGTTCTTTAAACCGTTCGGATATCCTTTTATCTATTAATATTCTGGACATTGCTGTGCACATCTGGCCCTGGTTAAGAAATACTGAACTAAGGGCTCCGGACACTGCTGTTTCTATATCACAGTCAGCCAAAATGATACTGGCTGATTTCCCGCCTAATTCCATAATTAATTTCTTTGGGTTCTTCGAAGCAAAGTTCATGATCTCTTTACCGGTTTCAGTGCTTCCGGTAAAAGAAATCATATCTATTCTGTTATCAGAACACAGGGCAGAGCCAACTTCTATCCCTGAGGCATTAACCACATTTACCACACCTTCGGGCAGGCCGGCTTCGCTGACAATTTCGGCTAATTTTAAGGCGGTTAAAGGCGTAAGACTTGATGGTTTTAGAATTACGGTATTGCCGGCAGCCAGAGCCTGGGCCATTTTCCAGGAAGCAATTAAAAAAGGATAATTCCAGGGAACAATCAGAACCACAACCCCCCGGGGTTCATATAAAAGTTGACTTTCTGCCTTGGAATCTAATTCTATCTTTTTGCCCTTAAGATAATGTTCTAAGTTGTTAGCAAAATACTCAAAGGTCTTGGCGCTGGAGGGAATATCCATAAAGGTTGATTCTTTTATGGGTTTACCGGTATTTTTTGTCTCCAGTTGAGCTAACTCATAGGCATGGTCAAGAATACCCTGCGAAATCTTTAAAAGGAAGTTTTTCCGTTCAGCTAAAGAAATTTTGGCCCAGGGCCCCCGGTCAAAGGCCTGCCGCGCTGTCTGGATAGCCGCTTCTACTTCTTGTTTAACCAATTGCGAAATTTCGGCCAAAACTTCGCCAGTCGCAGGATTGATAATTTTTTGTTTGCTCATCTTATTCTATAATATCTGTGCTCATCTGTGTTCATCACGAGATTCTTAAGCTTTTAAATAAAGAAAACATCCGGGTAAACGGCACATACCAGCGGGAAAGTTTGCCTAACTCACCCTTTAACTTTAACTTTCCCTGGGTAGTGGCCACAAAAGGGTCAAGCTTTCCTTCAAAAATCAGGCGCCAGACATCCGCGGGCCCGGAAATAACAAAAGGCGCGTCGTCGTTATAATCTACCTTAACAACCTTTCCTTCCTGAAAATTAAACTTATACACCCTATCCTTTTCCCCGCTTAACGTAATAACTACCTGGGTTGTTAAATTTAACTCTTTTGCCTTCTTTAGAAATTGCTCATCTTGATTAATTAAATCTACAATGGTTAAAATATGCTCCCGGGAAAACATAGAATAGGCTTTTCCGGCCTTTTGCAAACTCTCTTTTAGTTCCTGTTCAAATTTATCCGGCTCATCCTTAGTAAAAAGCCGGGCAAGGCCGGCCATCTTCACTGCTTCTTCCAACTCCTCAATTAAATAAAAGGCATCTTTAAACTTATCGGCAATAGAAACCACCCCGTGGTTTTTAATAACCGCAATATTGTTAGTTGTCAAGGCCTCTGTTACTTTTTCCGGCCGGCTAACATTAGGAGTATTCTGGGTAACCTGCGGCACCTTACCCAAAACTAACTTGTTCTCAAAGGTCACGGTATTTAGTTCATCGTAAACAGAATAATAAGCATTAATTAAAGGCGGGTGGCAATGAACTACCCTTTGAACAGGAAAACTTTTATAAATTAAACTATGCAGGGCAAACTCTGTAGTTAAGCCTTTAATCTCGCGCGCTGTTGGGGAAGATATATCAACTTCTAAAATATCTTCTTCTTTTAATTCTCCCAGGCAGGTGCCGCTTGAGGTTATTAAAATCAGGTTTTTATCTATCCGCGCGCTTAAATTACCCCCTCTGGCCGCCACCAGCCGAAAGCCGTAAAGTCTCTTGCCAATATCTATGATTTCTTTTTTTAACTGTTTTTCTTTTGTCATTTCCTCTCGCTACTCTCTACTCGCCACTCTCTACTCGCTATTTTAATTCCAAAGTGATATGTTCGGTAATTAACTTGTCAGGCGTAATATCAAACGCAGGATAAAATCCCTTTGCCTGTTGGGGAGCAATCCTTTTTCCGTAAAATTCCAACAACTCTTTATCCGGCCTTATTTCTATTTCAATGTCTTCCCCCGTCCTGGCGCCGGAAGCCGGGGGACAAAGCGCAAAAAAGGGAAGATTAAACCGTTGGGCCAGCAAGGCAATCTGGTAAGTGCCTATTTTATTGGCAATGTCTCCGTTTTGGGCAAGCTGGTCTGCGCCGGTTATAACCCGGTTTACCAACTTCTCAAACATCACAAAAGCAACTGCATTATCAGGGATAACGGTTACCTCAAACCCTGCTTTCTGTAATTCCCAGGCCGTCAGCCTTGAGCCCTGAAGATAGGGCCTGGTCTCGGTGACAAAAAACTTTATCTTCTTATTTTGTTTCCGGCAGAATTGAGCCGCTAATACTAAAGAACCGCTGAGATTACAGTGAGTCAGGATACTGTCGTTATTTTCAATCAGACGGCTTAGGTTTTGAGCTTGCGCAATTCGTTTTTCTTTAAGATATGCAAGAAATGCCCTGATTTTTTTCCCGGTAAACGCGTAAATACTCCTCTGTTCTTTTAGGGCCTGTTTTGCCCAGCTTAAAACCATGCCGCTGAAAAAAGAGAAAGGGAAAGTCGGCCGGCTCTTATTTATTTTTAAAGCTGTCTTTTTTAGAATCTCGATTTGTTTTTGGGGTTTTAAGTCTTTGTATTTTTCAAGAACCAACAAGAAAATATTGTAAGCCATTAAGACCTGGCCAAAGGCGCGGGTTTTCATATCCTTGATAAGGGCTATCGCCTGTTGGAGAGTCTTTGCTTTAAGATAAGTTAATTTCCCGGGAAGGACGGTTTCATCCAGACAAAAAATAGTCTTATCCTTTAGCCTGACTGGCCAGAAAAGCGGTGGCTCTTTCATTTGTTTTCTAATTGCTTCACGGCTTCTAACGCCACATTAATCATTGTGCTCTGCGCTATATAATAAGCGGGATTGGTAAAGCCCATTTCTCCGGTCATTACATTATCGCTGACCGCAAGAATAGATCCTGCCTTTACATTATATGTTTGAGTAATAGTCAAAAGCGTGGAAGAAACCATATCCACGGCAATTGCTCCCGCGTCTGCCTTTTCCTCAACCAGCTCTTTTGTCTCCCTTAAAAGGGCATCGGTTGACCAGACCTTGCCGTTATGCAGTGTAACGCCTAATTTTTCTGCCGCGTTTTGCAAAGCTGCGGTAATTCCGGCATCAGGCAGTGTTTCGAATTTATCATCAACATAGTACGGCGTAACCCCGTCTCCCCGGATTACTTCGGTAGCCAGAATTAAATCCCCTATTTTGATATCTTCCCGCAGTGCCCCGCAGGAACCCAAACGGATTAAATTCTGCGCCTGGACATTACAGACAATCTCGGTGGTAATCGCGGTATTAGCTGAAAACATCCCGCCGTTCATTGCCGTAATCTTTATACCTTCATATTCCCCGGTATACATCGTATGTTCCATAAAAGAAAAGTTTTTTAGCGGGTTCTGTATTTTTTTAACCAGGGCCTCTAACCTGTCCGGGGTCCCGGGTATAATTACATATTTGCCTATGTCCTGCGGCCGCAGTTGAACCATGCCCGCTAAATCCTTACCGGTCATATGAATTGCTTTTTGCATCGGCATTTTTATCCTCCTCCTTTTATATTTTTATAGCCTACCATACCTCTTTTTTGCAGTTGGATTATTTCATTAATAGCTAATTATAGCATAAATTCTCGAGAATACAACAGAAGATGCCTTGTTAATACCCTGCCAGTCTGTTATCTAACCGGTTATTTACATAAAGATTATCGAGAGGGCTTTTGGGAATATTCGACATATCTCTTAACACATGAGTGTACACCATTGTCGTTTCAACATTTTTATGTCCCAACAGCTCCTGCACTTCCCTTATATTAACCCCGTTCATTAAAAGATGCGTGGCAAAACTATGCCTGAGAGTATGAACGGTTGCATGTTTGGCAATACCTGCTTTGCTTACTCCATTTCTTACGGCAATCTGAATAGACTTCCCGCCTATATGATGCCGCCTGATTTTTCCACTGTGGGGATCAACCGAAAGATTTGAGGCAGGAAAAACATATTGCCAGCACCAATCCTTTGCGGCTTTGGGGTATTTACGCTCAAGGGCATCCGGTAAATATATCTCTCCGTATCCGGTTTTTAAATCCTTTCCATGTAAAGCGTTTACTTGCTCTAAATGCAACATTAGTTCCGATTTAATAAATTCAGGCAGGACACTGGTTCTGTCTTTATCGCCTTTGCTGTTGCGAACAAAAATTAAACTATTACTGAAATCTATATCCTGAACTCTCAAACGCGCAAGTTCCATAAGGCGAAGCCCCGAGCCATATATTAATTGCAATATGAGCAATTCTTTGCCTTCCACATGGTTAAACAACCTGCGTACCTCATCACCAGTTAAAACAACCGGCAACCTAAATCCTCGTTTTGCTCTGACTGTTTTACCTAAATCCTTAAGTTCAATATCAAGGACAGCCCGGAATAAAAACAACAAGGCATTAAAAGCTTGATTTTGCGTAGAAGAAGAAACATTCTGTTTTATTGCCAGGAAGCTTAAATAAGTCCTTACATCTTCTGATTCTAATTTCTTTATATCTTTCTTTTTAGTTTTAACCATATAATCATAAAATCTTTTGATCCAGTCTATATATGAACGTTCTGTCCTGTAAGAATAATGCTTAAGCCTCAAT